>NZ_JBEXCS010000099.1:0-35733 GCF_040605395.1 Streptomyces sp. NPDC005648
GCGCCCGGCCAGGGGCCGGATCGTCGTCGTGACAACTGCCCCGGGGGCGTGCAGCCGGGAGGCGGTCGTGGCGAGGGGGGCCCGGCGCGCGTCCACCGGATCACGAGTGATCACATGCGAGGAGAGCGGAACATGGGCACGGACGCTGGCAAGCCGTTACTGCTGCTGATCGGCAGCAGCGCCCGGCGCAGTCGGGAGTTCATCCTTCGGTCGGTGAGCCGGCGCTACGCGCTGTGGCTGCTCCAGCCGGCCCCGGTGACCTGGGAGGAGCCCTATGTCACCGGCGCCACCCAGGTCGACAACACCCTCCCGGACCTCCTCGTCGAGGCCGCCCGCCAGGTGGCCGCCGAGCACGAGGTGGCCGGCGTGTTCTGCTACGACGAGGGCCTGGTCACCCCGGCCGCCCATGTGGCGCGGGCGCTCGGACTGCCGGGCAACAGCCCCGAGACCGTGGCCGCCTGCCGGGACAAGAACGCCACGCGCATCGCGTTGGAGCGGGCCGGGGTGGCCCAGCCGGCCTCCATCGGTGTGCGGTCCCTGGACGAGGCCCGGGACGCCGCCGAGAAGCTGGGCTTCCCGGTCGTCCTCAAGCCCCGCGGACTCGCCGGCGGCATGGGCGTGCGCCGGGTCGACTCGCCCGGCGAGGTGGAGGCCGCCTACCGGGCGGCGACCGGTGTCTCCTACCCGGGCGTCCCTGTCTTCGAGGTCTCCGTGCTGGTCGAGGAGTATGTCGACGGCCCGGAGATCAGCGTCGACGCCGTCTTCTTCGAGGGCGAGGGCACGGCCCTGGCGGTGGCCCGCAAGAAGGTCGGACTCGCGCCCTTCTTCGAGGAGATCGGCCACGAGGTCGACGGGGCCGACCCGCTGCTGACCGACCCGCGGTTGGCCGAGGCGCTGCGGGCCAGCCATACCGCGCTGGGCTTCCACACCGGCGTCAGTCACACCGAGTTCCGGCTCACCCCGAACGGCCCGTACCTGATGGAGGTCAACGCCCGCCTCGGCGGCGACATGATCCCCTACCTGGGCGAGCTGGCCACCGGCGTCGACGTGGCGCTGGCGGCCGCAGACGTCGCGGCGGGACGGCGCCCCGAGACGGCACCGAGCCGGCGGCGGGCCGCGGCGATCACCTTTTTTTACCCCGAGCGGGACACCGAGATCGAGTCGGTGACCGTGCACGAGGACCGGTTCTCGCCCCAGATCCACAGCGCCGAGCCGATGGCCGACCCCGGAGCCGTGCTACGGCTCCCGCCGCGCGGGTACATCTCGCGCTACGCCCGGGTCATCTCGCTCGCGGACACGATGGCCGAGGCCAGGGACGCACTGCTCAGGACCCCGGAGATCGTCGAACTCGCGGGCCGCCCGGCCGCGGAGCCGCCCCGATGAGCCGGACCGGACAGACGTCCTCCGAACCCGGCAAGCCGGGCCGCCCGTCGATCGCCCAGGCCATGCGGGGCATTCCGGGCCCCATCTGGCTCGTGCTCGTCGGCATGCTGGTCAACCGGCTCGGCAACTTCCTCCAGATCTATCTGGTCCTCTATCTGACCGCCAAGGGCTTCTCGGCGACCGAGGCGGGCCTCGCACTCGGCGCCTACGGCGTGGGCTCGGTGGTCGGCGTGCTGGTGGGCGGTACGGCGTCCGACCGCATCGGCTACGCGTGGACGATCGTCGCCTCCATGGCACTGGCCGGTCTCGGCACCCTGAGCCTGCCTCATCTGGGCAGCCTGCCCCTGGTGGTCGCGGTGGCCGCGGTCATCGGTCTGCTGGCGCAGATGTACCGGCCGGCGTCCTCGGCTCTGCTGGTGGAGCGCACCCCCGAGGACCACCACGTGATGGTGTTCGCCGTGTACCGCATGGCCTTCAACCTCGGCACCACCGTCGGCCCGCTGCTCGGCGCCCTGCTGATCAGCCACTCGTACGACCTGATCTTCTACATCGAGGCGTGCGCACAGCTCGGTTTCGCCGCCTTCGCCCTGATCCTGGCCCGCTCGGGGAACGCGGCGAAGCCGGCCACGCGGGACACGGACGGGCAGAGCCGGTCGTACGCCGCCGTGCTGCGGGACCGCCGGTACACGCTGTTCCTGCTGGCGCTGTTCCTGAACGCCGTCGTCTACATCCAGCACACCTCCGCCCTGCCGCTCCAGATCAAGGCCGACGGACACGGCGTGGCCTTCTACTCCAGCCTGCTGTCGCTCAACGCGATCATGGTCATCTCGCTGGAGCTGCTGTTCACCAAGTACGTGCAGCACCTTCCCGGCAAGGTCGCCGTGGCACTCGGCATCGGCCTGGTGGGCGTCGGGATGAACCTCTACGTCGCCGGGCCCGGCATCGCCATGTACGTGGTGGCGACGGTCGTGTGGACGTCCGGTGAGATGATCGGCACACCCACCGCCTCGGCCTGGCCGGGCCGGGTCGCCCCCGAGCACCTGCGGGGCCGCTACATCGCGGCCGCCGCCTTCCCCATGCAGATCGGCTACGCGATCGGTCCCGTGCTCGGCGTCGCCGTCTGGCAGGCGTCGTCGTCAGCCGTGTGGTGGCTGTCCGGACTGCTGACCGTGGGCGCTGTCGCCGCCACCCTCGTCGGCATGGGCGAACGGCCCCCCACGGACCACGACCCCGCCACGGACCAGGATTCCGGCACGGACCACGACCCCGGCACGGACTCGGCCGCCGAACCGGCCGGGCGGGGCGAAGCCGTCGCCGCCGACACCCCCTGACCCCTCGTCCCCCCCAGCCCCCAGCCCCCAGCCCCCAGCCCCCAGCCCCCCAGCCCCCCTCTGCCCCTCCCTCAGCCCGTGCCGAAGGTTCCGGCACCCCTGATCCCGGAAGTGAGCGAGCCGCGCATGGCGTACGCAGAAGGCATCGAGAAGTTCGTGGAGACGGTCAACGGCGCCCTGCCGCCCGACTTCTACACCTACCCCGTCGAACAGCAGCGCGTTCTGTACGACTCGCTGACCGAGGCGCTCCCCATTCCGGTGCCCGAAGGTGTCTCGCACCGGGACGCGACCGTGGTCCACGAGGGCCGCACCGCCCGGATCCGTATCTACGAGCCGGCCGAACGCGCCGACCACGCCGTGCTGTTCTACATCCGCGGCGGCGGCTTCGTCATCGGCTCGCTGCACAGCCATCACAGCCTGGTCGCCGAACTGGCCGCCCGCACCGGTCTGGTGGCGATAGCCCTGGACTTCGACATGGCGCCCGAGAACCCGTTCCCCGGTCCGCTGGAGGACTGCTACGCGGGTCTGTGCGGCACCCTCGCCGACCTGCCCGCGCTCGGGCTCGGCGACCTCGACCCGACCGGCGCGGTGATCTGTGGCGAGAGCTCCGGGGCCAACATGGCGGTGGTGCTGTCGATGATGACGCGCGACCGCGGCGGCCCCCGGCCGCGCGGCCAGGCGGTGATCAGCCCGGTCCTGGACTTCACCCGCTGGCGGCACGGCGGCGAGGACGCCCCGCTGCTCTCCGGCGGTGAGATGGAGTTCTACACGGCCTGCTACTGCCCGCGGCCCGAGCAGGCCGCCGATCCGTATGTCTCACCGCTGCTGGAAGGCTCGTTCCACGATCTGCCGCCGGCCCATGTCGTCGGCTGCGCGATGGACTCCCTGTGTGTGGACGCGGAGAAGTACACCGCCCTCCTGGAGGAGAACGGCACCCCGGTGACGTACGTCCGCGAGGAGGGGATGGTGCACGCCCCGGTGCGTGCCCGGCGGGTGAGCGAGCCCGCGGCGGAGTTCTTCGCCCGCTACTGCGCCGCCGTCTCCGCCCTGGCCCGGAAGGAGGACGCCGATGGCGGGCGGTGAGGGGCCCTGTGTCGTCGTCGACCCCTACTCCTCGGGGGCCCTGTTCGCCGAGGCGCTGCGCGACCAGGGGGTCCCGGTCGCGGCGGTCCTGAGCAGCCCGCGTCCGCCCGACGCCTACGCCTCCTCCTACCGGCCGGGGGACTTCCCCGACGCCCTGGTCCACGAGGGCGACCTGGAGGAGCTGGTCCGGCGGGTGCGGGCGCTGGACCCCCGCTGTGTCATCGCCGGCTGCGAGTCCGGCGTGGAACTGGCCGAGCGGCTCGCGCCCCGGGTGGTGCCCGCGGTGAGCAATGTGCCCGAACTGGCCGAGGCCCGCCGGGACAAGAGCCGGATGGCCGACGCCGTACGCGCGGCCGGGCTGCCGGTCATCCCGCAGCTGTGCACCTCCGACGCCGACGAGGCGGCCGACTGGCTGGAGCGCGAGGGCCTGGCCGGGGCCGACCTCGTCATCAAGCCGCCGAAGAGCGCCAGCACGGACGGCGTGATCAAGGTGCCGGGCGGCACGGGCTGGCGGGCCGTGTTCGAGCGGCAGATCGGCCGGGTCAACCAGTTCGGGGAGGTCGACGACCGGCTCGTCGTGCAGAAGTTCGTCACCGGCACCGAATACGTGGTGGACACCTTCAGCCACGACGGCAAGCACTCCCTGGTGGACGTGTGCGCCTACGGCAAGGTCGACAACGGCCCCCACATGGCGGTCTACGACACCATGCGCTGGCTGCCCCCGGACGATCCCGCCGTCCCGGAACTGGCCGAGTACGTCTTCGGCGTCCTGGACGCGGTGGGCGTCCGCTTCGGCTCGGCCCATGTCGAGGTGATGGGCACCGCGCGGGGGCCGGTCCTGATCGAGCTGGGTGCCCGTCCGCACGGCGGCGGCCAGCCGCGGTTCAACCGCAACGCCACCGGCGACAGCCAGATCGACCGGACGGTGCGTTGGCTGACCGGTGCCGAACTGCCGTACAGCTACGACCTGTTGACCCACCAGATGTGTGTCTTCCACATCGCTCCCCGCTCCGGCACCGTGCGCGGCACCGCGGTCCTGGACGAGATCCGGGCGCTGCCCAGCCACCACTTCTCGGTGCAGAACCTGTCCGACGGCGACCATGTGCCGGTCACCAGGGACCTCGTCGACAGCCTCAACTTCGGCTTCGTGATCCTCGCCCACCCGGACGAGGAACAGATCAGGTCGGACTACCGGACCGTCCGCGCCCTGGAACAGCGGCTGGTCATCGACGAGCCGTGATCGACGCGCTCGCGTTCCTGACGAGCTCCCTGGTGGTGATCATGGCGCCGGGACCCGACCTGGCCCTGACCACCCGCCTGGTGCTGACCGGCTCGCCGCGTACGGCGACCCCCGCCGCCTTCGGGATGATCGCGGCGGGGGCCGTCCAGGCGACCTTGGGCGCCCTGGGCCTGGCCGCGTTGCTCGCCGCACGCCCGGACCTGTTCACCGCCTTCCGCTGGGCCGGTGCCGCCGTCCTGGTGTTCTGGGCCTGCCGTGCCCTGCGCTCGGCTTTGCGTCCGGCGGCCGGCGTGGCGCCCGGACCCCGGGTCCCGGCGGAGGCCCCGCCGCGGGACCGGCGGCGCGCCTTCGCCCAGGGCCTGCTGTGCACCGGCTCCAACCCCAAGGTGGGCATCTTCCTGATGGCGTTCCTGCCGCAGTTCGTGCCCGCGGGCGTGTCCCCGGTCCTCGGCGTCACCGTCCTGGCCTGCTGTTACCTGGCCCTGGGCCTGGTCTGGCTGCTCGTGTGGATCAGACTGGTGCACCGCCTGGCCGGATATCTGCACTCCGCGTCCGCCCTGCGCCTCACCGACGGCCTCACCGCCGCGGTCTTCACCGTGTTCGCGGTGCGTCTGGCACTCGGCGGATGAACGCCCCGGGCACCGGGGCGCGAAACTGCTCAGTGCTTCCGCGGCCGCTCCGCCGCGGCCTCTTCCTGGTGGAGCAGCGCCTTGGCGTACCGCAGCAGCAGGACGGGCACGGTGAACCGACCGTGCGCGTGCTCCCGCAGCAGACCCGCGTTGGCCAGGCGGCCCAGGTTCTCCCGGGCCTCGGCCGGCGTCATCCCCGCCTCCTCGGCCACGATGTGCGCGGTGACGTCCGCACCCCTGGTCCGGCCGAGCAGCCGGAACACCCGGCGCGCCGGCTCCGGAAGATTCGTGTACGACAGCTCGAAGGCCGTCTGGACCGAGGACAGCGGTCGCTCTCCCGGGTCGGAGGGTGCCCGGAAGGGGCCGGAGTCCTCCAACTCGGCGTAGTACTGGGCGATGCTGAGACGGGGGTGCTGCCCCAGGCGCGCCGTCAGGACGCGCAGCGCCAGGGGCAGACCGCCGCAGTACCGGCCCAGCGCCATGGCGGCGAGCGGTTCCCGCCCGATCCGTTCCGGCCCCAGCAGCCGGCCGAGCAGGGCCAGGGTCTCCTCGTCGTCGAGCCCGTCCACGACGATCCGCTGGATCCCCTCCCTGGCCGTGAGGTCGGGCAGCGCGTCGCGGCTGGTGATGAGCACCGCGCACCCCGCGTCACCGGGGATCAGGGGCCGTATCTGGTCCTCGTCGCGCGCGTTGTCGACGACCACCAGGACCCGCAGGCCGGACAGCTGGGTGCGGTAGAGGGCCGTCGCCTCGTCCAGGGTGTCGGGGATGCGGTGGCGCGGAACACCGAGCGCGCGCAGGAACGCGGCCAGGGCCTCCCGGGCGTCGAGAGGGCGCCGGCGGGCATGGCCGTGCAGGTCGATGTAGAGCTGCCCGTCGGGGAACCGGTCGAGCACCCGGTGCGCCCAGCGCAGGGCGATCGCCGTCTTGCCGACGCCGGGCGGTCCGGTGATCAGCGCGGCCGGGACCTGGCCGTCCCGCTCGCCGGGGGCCAGCAGCAGCTGGTCCAGCTCCCTGATGTGGGCGGCGCGCCCCACGAAGTGCCGGGTGCGGCCTGGAAGCTGGGACGGCCGCGGGGGCGGCGGAGGAGGGGCGGGCGTCCCGCCGTCCCAGGAGTCGGGCACCGTCTGCGGCCGCAGCGGTTCACGCCTGGCCCAGACCAGCTCCTGCTGCAGGACCCGCAGCTGCGCCTGGCGCAGCTCCTGGCCGGGCTGGAGGCCGAGCTCGGCGTCGAGCCGTTCGCTGACCTCGGTGAACACCCTCAGTGCCGCGGACTGCTCCCCGCAGCTGGCCAGCGCCAGCATGAGCCGCGCCTGCAGTCGCTCGTTCATCGGCTCGTCCTCGGTGACCGCCCGCAGCGCGGGCACCACCTGCTCCGGCTCCTGGAACCGCAGGGCGAGATCCGCGTACAGCAGCAGGTTCTCGATCCGCTGCCGGCCGGCCGCCGTGGCCGCCGGATGCAGGGCCAGCTGGGGCTCGTCGGCGAGGATCGGGCCGCGCCAGCAGTGGAGGGCGAGGGTCGCGAGTTCGTAGGCGGCGGCCGCGTCCCCGCCGGCGTGGGCCTGCCGGGCCCTTTCCGCCAGGTCCTGGAAGCGGGTCAGATCGACCTCGTCGCGGTCGAGGGAGAGCGCGTAACCGACCGGGGTGCGGACGAGGTAGGAGTTGGCCGGGTCGACCGGCCCGGAGCCGGCGGAGCGGAGCAGTCCGCGTGCCTGACTCACATACGTGTGGATCAGATTCGGGTAGGAGCGAGGCGGTTCCTTCGGCCACAGCGCGCGGCCTATCTCATCCAGTCCGGCCGATTCGGGATGGCAGAGCACCAGCAGGGACAATAATCGCCGGAGCTTGAAAGCGCGTACATCGATCTCTGTGTCGCCGCGGCCGATGGTCAGGGGGCCGAGAATGCCGATATGCAGGCGTGGCCCGATCCCGTCGGCGGATTTTCGGCTCTTCGCCATGGAGCGCCTGATGTCGTCGACATCGAGCCCCAATACGCCCGCCAGAGCCTTCAGGGTCCTGGTCTGGGGATGATCCACCCGACCGCTCTCGATGTTGCGCAGCGCCCGCACGCTGACACCGGCCAGCTCGGCGAACTCGCTTTGGGTCAGGCCCGCACGCTCCCGGAACGTGCGGACCAGAGTACGGAAGGGAAGTGTTCGGCTCAGCTGGAGACGAGCGGTCGTGGCCGATTCGGTACCGCGGACGTGCAGCATGGTCCCCCCGCGCCGAGTGATGGCTCGGCTTCCGATCTAAGTGTCCTCCGGGGTGACTTGGAGGCTTGTGGCCCCTAGTGTCCCCTATCCCCTGGCGTCAATCGATCGTGACTGATCAAAGGTCTGCTGATTCTTTTCTTTAATTTACATGCCAAACAACTCGAAGCACGTGAGGAATATTCCAGGTGGCGAAAAGTGTTCGGTCGATGTCATTGGCCGAAAAAGAAGTTGACGGGGCTCGGAGGCATGGACTCTTGAGGATGTCCCACCAGCTAATCCCACGCTGCTAAACATTCTCTGAACGCGACGAAGGCGGAGGACTTCTTCCTCGGCGACCTCGGCCCGACCGCGTACGTCCCCGGGGGTTGGGGTCTCAGCGCTCGATGATGTTCAGGACGCCGCCATCGCAAGGTTCGAACGCGCCGGGCCACCGCGGGCCGGCGATTCGCCTCCGGCGGGAATGGCGGGGCTGCTGTGGGGATGCCGACGCCTGACGGCGGTTCAGGTCGGGCGCGTGCGCGACGGAGCGGAGCCGATGGTTGGGCCGGTGCCCGAGGGTGCCTCTGCCGAGGAGTGGAGACGGGTCCGACATCACCGATGGCGATGGCGAAGGCAGGGGCGTCGAGGCGGTGAAAGGCCCGCCCCCGCCCCCGCCCTCAGACTTTCGGATCGCTCTCCTCGGGGGAGCTGTTCGGAGGCTGGGCCACCACCAAGGGACCCTTGCCGCGCAGATCAGCCCGCGTGCGCGGAGCTCCTGGGCGAAAGGCTGGGCCTCTTCCTTGCCTCGGCACCGGACAACGCCGTTGAGGCTGCCCAACTCGTAACGGACGTGTCGGCGCCTACGGGGTCACTTCACGTGACGGCCGGACCTAGTTCAGGACCACGGGGCCGGAGACCGAAGAGGTGAACGCCGTCTTCCCGTGCTGTCGGCCCGTCACGCGGAAGCCGGCCAGTCCGTCACGCTGGTCGGGCAGGGGAGCGGCTTCGATCCAGCAGGGGCTGCCGAAATCGACATAGCGGTGGAACTCCGTGGACGCCTGCACGGGGATCAGGGCGGCAGCCGGACCGAGCAGGGCGCAGGACGCCTGACGCACTGCCTCCAGAAGCACCATGCCCGGGATGTGATCGCCGGCATGGTCGAACATCACCGGGTGCCGGGTGTCGGAGGCGAGCAACCAGCAGTGGGGCCGGTCGGTGGGCGCGAGCACCACTTCGCTCGGGAGGGTCCGGCCGACCTCGGCCGGGTCCATGCGGACCGGGTGCTCCTCCGGCCCCGGACCGGGGGAGGGCGTCAGCGCGTCCCCCCGCAGTCGCCGGTACGTCTCCGGCGTGAGGCAGGTGAAGCGAGAGGTGCCCGTCGCGGCGGTGCGTCCGTCGCGCCGGATCGTCACCTCCAGGCGTCTCTTGACCGTCACGGCGTTCTTGCGGCCTTCGGTGGCGATCACGGCGTCCACGACGAAGTCGGTCGGCGTGGCCCCGATGCCGAGCTGTTCCGGTGCGGCCGTCCAGTTGAGGTCCCACATCACGAAGTGCTGGCCGAGCAGGACCCCGAGCTCCGAGTGGGCCACGCACAGACCCGCCTGGCGAATGGTTTCGGCTATCTGCAGGGCGTCGTGCTGTCGGCCGTCGCGGCTGTAGAAGTACGTGTGCGCCCGGGGCCACTGCCCGGTGAGGGTGAAGCGTGACTCGTCGATCCGCGTGCAGCTGGTCAGGAAGACTTCCGCGACGGAGGCCCGGTGGACGTACTCCCGGGGCACCGTCGTGGTGAGTCGCGGCAGCTCGTCGAGGCTTGCGCCGGGAAGGCGGCTCTCCGATCGGTCGATGTGGCGGTGCTCTGGCTCGTGGACCGTGGGCACACTCATGGACCTCTCCCCCAAGGAGGCGAATGGATGCGGCAAAGATACGTGCTAACCGGTTTTTTTTCAAGGCTGGCGGTGGCGCCAACTGGCATGAATGATGGGCGAGTTGGGGCCCTGACGGTCGCGGCGGGGTGAAAAAAACCTGATTAAACCGCGCACCTGGTTTATAACAAACGGAGCTGACATGACCCTCTGCCATCTGCGACTGGTCGCGGTGAACATCGACGGTGTGCTGCTCAACGACACGTTCAGCCCCGTCATCCACAGGTTCATCGTGAGCCGCGGTGGGCAGTACACGGCGGAGATGGAGCGGGCGGTGCTCTCCCGCCCCCGGCTGGAGGCGGCCGCGGCCACCGGACTGGAGGGGACCGCGGAGGAACTGGCGCAGGCCTACTTCCGCGAGCGGGACGAGTACCTCCGGGATCATCCGCTCCGTGTGCAGCCCGGCGCGAACGCGCTGCTCGCCGTCCTGCGTGACCTCGGGGTGCGCATGGTCTGCTACGGCGGGCTCGATCGCTCGCACTTCGATGCGCATCTCGCGGCGTACTCCGGGCTGTTCGACGATCCCGTGTACGTGTGCACCGATGCGGTCCGCCCGGGGATCCGGGAGATCGCGGAGGATGTCTTCGGGCTCCGCTGCGACCAGGCGCTCTTCATCGACGACGCGGCGAGCGTGGCGGAGGCGGCCGAGGCGCTCGGTGCCGCGTTCATCGGGTGCCCGACCGACTACGAGCACAGTTTCCAGGAGCAACTGATGCGGCGGGGCGGCGTGCGCCATGTGGTCGGGTCGCTCGGGGCGATCGACGAGGAGTTGATACGGACCATCGACACCGAGTCCGCCGCCGCGGTCATGGCGGTGGGTCGAGGCTGATTCCACACCCTCCCGAGCAGCACCCGGCCGAGCGCCGGAACCGAGCAGTCCGTGTTCCTTTGTGCCGAGGTGCGCGGTGCTCGACGGGTGGGGATTCGATGCCGGGACCCCATATTGGACCATTCGGTCCCTTACGGCTCGTACGTGCTGGGTATAAGGTACGTGCTGGGCGGTTTCTTTGCGCGGCCGCCCCAGGCAAGTCCTCGAGCTGAGGGAGGTCCCGTGGCGCAGCAGGAGCGTGCGGTCCGGACCCGCGGAGTGATTCTGCAGGCGGCGGCCGAGGTGTTCGCCGAGCGCGGGTACGCCGCGACGACGGTTGCCGACATCCTCAAGGTCGCCGGCGTCACCAAGGGCGCCTTGTACTTCCACTTCGACTCGAAGCAGGCCCTGGCCAAGGGAGTTCTGGGGGTGCAGACGTCGCTGGACGTCCCCGCCCAGAGCTTCAAGCTCCAGGAACTGGTGGACACCGCCATGGTGGTGGCCCACCGGCTGTCGCACGATCCCGTTCTGCGCGCCGGCGCCAAGCTCTCGGAGGACCGGGACGGGCGCAGCCACTACGGCAGCGCCTGGCCGGCCTGGATAGAGCTGCTCAGCGGCTATCTGGTCGAGGCGCAGCAACGCAATGAGGTCCTCGCGCATGTGGAGCCGCGGCAGACCGCGGAGTTCATTCTGACGTCCTTCCACGGCGCCCAGACCTACTCGCATCTCGAGAAGGACCTGGCGGACATCGAATACCGGATCTCCGTCCTCTTCCGGCACATGCTGCCCTCGATCGCGGCCCCCGCGGTCCTGGCGAACCTGGACACGGCGCCGGACCGGGGGGCGCGCGTGTACGCGCAGATCAGTGGCGAGGAACTCGACGAGCTGCGGGCGAGCTGACCGGGCGGTTCACCAGGCGGTGGCTCCGCCGTCCACGGGCAGGGTCGCGCCGGTGACGAACGAGGCCGCGTCGCTGCACAGCCAGGCGGCGGCCTCGGCCACCTCCTCGGGGTCGGCGACGCGAGCCTGAGGCGCCGAGGTGAGGCTGCGTTCCCTGGCTCCGGCATGGCCGGCGAACCAGTTGTCGGTCATTTCCGACCGGGTCAGGCCGGGGGCGATGGCGTTGATGCGGATGCCGTCCTTCACGTATTCGACGGCGGCAGCCTTGGTCAGGCCGATGACGGCGTGCTTGGAGGCGATGTACGCGGCCCCGGCCGACGTGGCGACCAGGCCGGCCGTGCTGCTGGTGTTGACGATGGAGCCGCCACCGGACGCGATCAGGGCGCTGATCTCATGGCGCATGCAGTTCCACACGCCGCGCACATTGGTGTTCATGATCTCGTCGTACGCCTCGTCCTCCAGCAGGTGGAGGGGGAGCGGGGCCACCACCGTTCCGGCGTTGTTGAAGGCGGCGTCCAGACGGCCGTACGTGGTCGTCGCGTGCGCGACGGCGCGGGCGATCTCCGCGGAGTTCTGCACGTCACCCACCGCGTGGGAGGCCTGCCCCCCTGCGGCCCGGATCTCGTCCACGAGGTCCACCAGCTTCTTCTCCCTGCGGGCGACCAGCACCACGCGGGCTCCCCTCCGGGCGAACAGCCGTGCCGCCGCCGAGCCGATCCCGCTGCTGGCGCCCGTGATGAGGACGACCTTTCCCGCAAGGGACCGGGCCGGCGCGGATGTATTCCGGGCACGTCTCGTCGAAGCCTGCACAGGTGTCATTGAACGTTCCCCCCGTTTTCACGACCTGCCGACCCGGGCAACCTAACCGGCGCGCAGTGGCGAAGAAAACAGGGTGGTCAGTTTTTTCTTTCCCAAATCTCCACAGCACGTGGTCGCGCCAGGGGGTCGCCGGTCGGCAGGTCCAGGGCGGCGAGCGCTTCCGCCGTGGCCAGGCGGGGGAGGATCAGGTGCCAGAAGCTGCTGAGCGAGGCGGGGGAGAGCCAGTTCGGATCCGTACGGCCCAGGACCTCGAAGCCGGTGGTGGCCGCAGCGATGGCGGCGGCCACGTCCTGCCGGGAGACGCCCTCGGCGAGGAGGTGCTCGTGGTCGGCCTCGGTGAGCAGGTGGCGGATGCACTCGAACCACTCTCCCCGCAGGTCGAGGCCCGGGCGATGAGGGCCGTCGCCGCAGCTGAGCCGGAAGCCGGCGCGGGCCACGACGTCGTGGCGGAGCCGGTCGGCCAGGGCGTGGGACGCGCCGGTCAGCCGCTGCAGGGCGTTCGCTCCCGGCTGTCGGACGCCGTGTGCCGCGCGACGCAGGGTCGTGGCCGCCGTCGCTTCCACGGTCGAGGCCAGGGCGTCCTTGTTCGCGAAGTGGAAGTGCAGGGCTCCGGTGCTGACCCCGGCGCTGGAGCTGATGTCCGCCAGCGTCGCCCGGGTGAACCCCTGTCGCTCGAACGTCTCGGCCGCCGAGCGGATGAGCAACTGGCGGGTGCGGGCAGCACGTTCTTGCTTCATCATCGGCTTCTCCCCGGGGGCGGCTGCAGTATGGAAGAGTAACAAACCAGGAGACTGGTTTTCTAAGCCTCCCCGTATTGAAGGTAACCCTCCGTGCGCACCCGGGCCGACTCGTTCCGGAGGTGGGTGTTTTATGGGGAATTGACCAGTGGTGGCTCCCCAAGCTTGGTGTGAAATTGAACTTCCCGGGGCTGAAAAAAACCTGGGAACTGGTATGTTTGCGGAGTCCTGTGGTGGAGTGGCCTGCCGAAGAGACGGGGTTCGGATGATCACGCAAGAAGGACAGACTCATCACAAGTCGCTGGACAGGGAAGTGCAGCTGTTGCGCTGGCCGGCCCAGCAGGACCTGCGCGAACAGTGCAGGTCCCGTGGCGTACCGCGGATTCTGGTGGTCGAGGCGGGCCTGCAGGCGCCGGTCTGCGACGACATCTACGAGGACTGGGTCCGTACGCCGGTCCCTTCCCACGACCTCAAGGCGCGTGCCGACGCACTGGCGTACCGCTACCGGCGCTTTCGCTCGCCCCAGCTCGACGAGAACGGCGTGCTGTGGTTCGCCTCCCGGTCGGTGACGCTCTCGCCCACCCAGGCCGAGCTGCTGTCGCTGCTCGTGTCCCGTTTCGGCCAGGTCGTGCCGCGTGAGGTGCTCAGGTTCGAGGCCGGCGACGGTGCGGAGCCGATGACGCGCAACGCTCTCGACCTGCACATCATGCGCGTCCGGCAGCGGATCGAATCGCTGGGCCTCACCGTCCGCACGGTGTGGGGCCGGGGCTATGTCCTCGATGCCCAGGCCGAGATGGCGTCCTGACCCCAGGCCCGTACAGAGAACCGGGACGACCGACACAGACAGCCGACACAGACGGGGGAACGTACGTGAGCTCGAACCATGGCGTTGAGGGGCACACGACGGCCCTGCCGCAGCCCACTCCGTGGACGACGAGGAATGCGCCGCCGCCGCGCGGGACGCGCAAGCCGCGCAACGACCAGGTACTGACGACCAGGGTGGGACTGCAGATACCGGACGTGCTCTCGTTCGACGAATGGGAGCGGGCCGGACGCCAGTTGGCGGGCGTGGTCGACTCGTCCTCGTGGTGGCTGGGCGACTGGCTGACCTACGGCAAGGACCACTACTCCGACCGCTATCTTCAGGGCATCCGCAGCGCCGGGCTCCGCTACCAGACACTGCGCAACTACGCCTGGGTGGCCCGTCGGTTCGACATGACCAGGCGGCGCGCGCGGCTTACCTTCCAGCACCATGCCGAGGTGGCCTCCCTGCCCACCGAGGAGCAGGACCGGTGGCTCCTGAGGGCCGAGGAGCTGTCCTGGACGACCAAGCAACTGCGCAACGCGCTGCGGGAAGCCAGGGGCGCCGAGCCCACGACGGCGTCCGACACCGTTCCCTTCCGCCCGTTGGCCGTGGCGCGGGAGCGCTACCAGCGCTGGAACAAGGCCGCCGAGCAGAGCGGTGTCGAGGTGGCCGAGTGGGTGCTCACCACCCTCGACTCGGCCGCCGAGCAGGTCATCGAGGACGCCGACGAACCGTCGGCCGCCGTCGAAGGGGCCGCACCGGCCGACGAGTTGCCGCCTGCGGCGTCGGGTGTTCCGTCCGGCCTTCGCTGACACGGGACGTCGCGCACGCGCCGGCCTGGCGCGTGCGCGACGGTGGTCGCGGAAGCACCGGTACCGATCGGGTACCGCTTGGTCCGCGACGCCGGCCGGGTGGCCCGATCGGGGCCCGCCCTGCCGGGGCGTGGGGTGCGAGAGCCAGGCCGGTGGGCAGCGGCCCTCGCCGGGGCGGGGCGGGTCGGCCCCTCACGCAGGTGTCGGTACGAGGCGGCCCGTACGGGCCTTGAGGTGACCCTTGAGCGTGAAGTCCGCCGCGGCCGCCTCCCATCGGACGAGCGGGATGCCGCCCGCCAGCAGCCGGCGCGCCGCCATGTGGTCCGCGGGCCGGCCGACGGACTCGACGGCGATCAGCCGGTCGTCGCGGAACAGCAGCACGGAGAAGGCGCCGGAATCCGGCTCGCCCAGGACCAGTTCGGCGTCGTGGCCGTGGCCGAGCCCCGCGATCTGCAGGGTCGCCGAGAACTGGGTGCTCCAGAACCAGGGCAGGTCGTCGTAGGTCCTCGGGGTGCCGGTGAGCCGGTCGGCGACCAGGCGGGCCTGGTCGACG
Source organism: Streptomyces sp. NPDC005648 (assembly GCF_040605395.1). Taxonomy (NCBI): domain Bacteria; kingdom Bacillati; phylum Actinomycetota; class Actinomycetes; order Kitasatosporales; family Streptomycetaceae; genus Streptomyces; species Streptomyces sp. NPDC005648. The sequence continues at coordinate 15,215 of NZ_JBEXCS010000099.1, forward strand.
GCGTTCTGCACCGACTCGATGCGCCGCGGGGTGGCGGCGCGCGGGTGCGGGAACACCGCGCAGTCGCCGATCGCCGAGACATGCGGGTCGCTCGTGAGCAGCCGGGAGTCCACGACGATCCCGCCGGCGACGTCGAGTCCGGCCGCCTCGGCCAGTTCCGTGCACGGCACGGCTCCGACACCGGCCAGCACCAGGTCGGCGGGCAGCCGGCGGCCGTCGCTCAGTTCCACTGCGGCCACCCCTCCGGTGCCCTCCGCGCACAAGCCGCTGATCCCCTGCCCGAAGAGGAGCCGGTTGCCGTGCCGTTCGTGCAGGCGGGCGAAGTACTCGGCACTCGCGGCCGAGGCGACCCGGGCGAGGGGGCGGTCCAGTGCCTCGACCACCGTCACTCGATGCCCCAACTCCCTTGCGGCGGCGGCGAATTCAAGACCCACGAAGCCCGCGCCCGCGACGACCACGTCCGCGGCCCCGGCGAGCTGCGCCTTGAGCGCCCGGGCGTCCGCCAGGGAGCGCAGGGTGTGCACGCCGCGCAGTCCGGCGCCGGGAACCGGCAGGGCTCTGGCCCGGGCGCCGGTCGCCAGGACCAGGTGGTCGTAGCGGTGGACGCTTCCGTCGGAGAGACGGATGGTTCGCGCGGCCCGGTCGAGGCCGACCGCGCTGCCGGTGATCCGTTCGATGGCGTTGCGTGTGTAGAACGTCTCGGGCCGCAGCCACAGTTGGCCCTCGTCCGCCGTTCCCTTCAGGTAGGCCTTGGACAGCGGCGGGCGTTCGTACGGCAGGAGCCCCTCGTCGCCGACCAGGGTGAGCGGCCCTTGGTGACCGCGCTCGCGCAGGAACGCCGTGGTCTGGTGGCCGGCCTGTCCCGCGCCGACGACGACGATGCGGGCGGACAACCCGTGGGTACCCATCAGCCCTGCCGTTCCGGGAGGAGGACCCGCAGGCCGTCGAGGTGCTCGCCGACCTTGATCTGGCAGCTGAGGCGGCTGCCGGGCTCCCGGGGGCACGCCGTGAACTCCAGCATCTCGTCCTCTTCGGCGCTCACCGGATCCAGGATGAGGGCGGTGTCCTCGTCGACGTACACATGGCAGCTGGCGCACTGCGTGTAGCCGCCGCACTGGCCGACGATGCCGTCGATGTCGTTGGACAGCGCGCCGCGCATGACGGTGGTGCCCACGGGGAGGTCGAGTGTCTGCTCGCTCCGGTCGGCGGCCACATAGGTGATCTTGGGCATCGGGTTCTCCTTGAGGGGCGTTGGGGCTTCAAGGTGTGAGTCAGGGGCGGGCCCCGGTGGCCGATCGTTGCCGACCCCTTTAACTTCCTGGAAAACGCCGGGAGTTAACGAGCAGCTCAGCGCCGGTTCCCGGGAGCAGTTCCGTGCCGCTGCGCACGGTCGGCCGTACCGAACGGACGTCGAGGGCGGCCACGGCGGCGCGGTAGCCCTCCTCCAGCTCCACGTCGGCGATCGCGGGAACCGGGCGATCGGGCGCCGGACCGTGCCACCCGAGCAGGGCGGGCGGCTGTTCGGGTCCCGAGAGGGTGAAGTCCGTCATGGGGACGTCGAGCCCTTCTCCGGTGGCCTTCAGCACGGCCTCCTTGCGCACCCAGTAGGTCAGGCAGGCGCGGGTCCGGCGCTCCGGTGGCAGTCGCTCGACGGCTGCCCGTTCGGCGGCCGTGAGGACCAGCTCGTACTCGGGCTGCAGGCCGGGGCCGGGCCAGGGCTCGTAGCGCTCGACGTCCAGGCCCAGTGGTGTGTCCAGGGCGACCGCCACCGCCACGAGCCGGCCCGAGTGGGAGATGGACAACTGCCACCCCTCCGCGAGGCCGACAGCCTGTGGCTTGCCGTGCGGGCCGCCGCATCCCGGGCAGCGCGTGCGCAGCCGGATCGCCTGGGGACCGGTGCCCAGCAGACGTGCCAGTGCCGTCCTGGCGAGCACTCGACCGGTGACGAAGCGGGCCAGGTCGAGCTCATGGGCGAAGGACGAGGTGCGCAGCAGCTCGGTGCTGTCGAGCAGATGGAACCAGGACGACGGCCGGGGCAGCGGAGGGAGCGACCAGATACGGCACTCGGCGACCGTCCGCGGCGCGGTCCGGGCGGCGGACACGGGTGTGGCCGTGGCCGCTGGAAACGGCGTCATGGGTTTTCACCTCCGTAGGGCGGCAGTGCTTCTGCCGCCCTACCGAGTCTTCGTTCCGCCGAGCCGCCGCAGTAGCCGGAAATCCTCCGCTCTTCGGGGGTGGAAAACCTCCGCCCGCCCGTCGTTATCGCCGCGCTCGGCAGACGAAGCTGATCCGATAACGACCCGAAAAGACCGGTCTTTAAGTTTTCTGTCATCCACCGGGAAGCGCAGCTCAGAACCCCTGAGCGCCACACAGACAGGAAACGAAGACAATGACGAAGAAGCTGAATGCCGCTGTCAAGTCCGTCGCCGTCGCGCTCACCACCTTCGCGGCCCTCGCGGTGGCCGTTCCCGCGGTGGGCGTGGCCTTCACCGCGCCGGTGGGGGCCGCAGCCTCGCTGCTGGCCGACCCGATCGGGTGGGGCACGTCGACCTCCGCCCCCGCCGGCGGCACGGTGGTGTCGGCCGCGTCCCAGGAGGACCCCATCGGCTGGTAGAGGGTTTCCCCCACCACGCCTTGCGCTCGCCGAATTAAGGGCCGATATCACGGGACCGCGGCCCGAGTCACGCTTCGTCGGAGCGTTCGAGAATTAACCGATCAGCCCGTGCGGAAGTTGATTGCGTATGCCGCCAGTGCATCGCATTGGAGCATCTCGTCAGGTGACCTACATTGGTTGTCGTCCGGGAAACCAGGACTTCGACAAGGGGGAGCCGGAGTGGGCACACACGTCAGCTTCAAGGTCTTGGGGCCCCTGGCGGTGACCGCGGGGGAGGCGACCGTCCCGATCGGCGGCGGCCGTCAACGGACCATCCTCGCTCTGCTGTTGCTCACACCCGGCCGTGTCGTTCCCGTGGACACCATGGTGGACGCCGTCTGGAACAGCAACCCGCCGCCCACCGCGCGCACCCAGGTCGCGATCTGTGTCGCGGCACTGCGCAAGCTCTTCAAGGCCGCGGACGTCACCGACGACGTCATCGTCACCGCGCATCCGGGATACGTGCTCCACACCGCGGGGCACCGGTTCGACTCCGTCGACTTCGCCGACCTCGTCCGGGAGGCCGAACAGGCCGCCAAGGACGGAGAGCCGCCACGGGCCGCGCAGCTCTACACGCAGGCGCTGCACCTGTGGCGCGGGCCCGCGTTCGCCGGGGTGTACGGGCAGCTGATCGAGGACGAGGCGGCCCGCCTGGAGGAACACCGACTCAACGCCTACGACGACTGCACCCTCGTACGCCTGGAACTCGGCCAGCACCAGGAACTCATCCCGGAACTGGCCGCCATGGTGCGCGAGCACCAGCTGCGCGAGCGCACCCGGCACCATCTGATGCTCGCCCAGTACCGCTCGGGCCGCCGCGCCGACGCGATGGAGACCTACCGGGACGCCCGCGAGCACTTCATCGACGAACTCGGCATCGAGCCGGGGCCCGACCTCAACGAACTGCACGACGCGATCCTGCGCGACGACCCGGCCCTGGCGTCCGCGACGTCGGCCGAAACACACCGACCGGCACCGGTCGCGCCCGCCGTCCCGTCCGAACTGCCGCCCGAGGTACCGGCATTCACCGGACGCAGGGAGGAACTCGCCGCTCTGGAGAGCCTGGTGAGCGACGACGCCCAGGAGCAGGCCACCACCACCATCGGTCTGATCACCGGCGCCGCCGGCATCGGCAAGAGCGGTCTCGCCATGCGCTGGGCCTTCAGCGCCGCCGAGCACTTCCCCGGCGGCCAGATCTTCGCCGACCTGTGCGGCTACGACGAGCACCGGGAACCCGTCCCGGCTCACGAGATACTCAGCCGGTTCCTGCGCTCCCTCGGGGTGCCCGGCGAGCACGTCCCCGACGACCTGGAGGAGCGCGTCGCGCTGTACCGCAGTCTGCTTGCGGACCGCCGGGTCCTCATCGTCCTCGACAACGTCCGCACCTACGCGCAGGTCCGCCCGCTCCTGCCCGGCAGCGGTCACTGCTGCGTCCTGGTGACCAGCCGGGACCAGATGGAGGAACTCGTCACCCGGCCGCCCCGGGCCCGGGTGCACCTGGGCCTGCTCTCCGAGGACGAGGGAATCGACCTGCTCACCGCGATCGTCGGCAAGGCCAGGATCGCACCCGCCCGCGCGGACGCCGCCCGTCTGGTCGAGCTGTGCGACCGGCTGCCGCTGGCGCTCAGGATCGCCGCCGCGCGGCTCGCGTCCAAGCCGCACTGGACGGTGCGCTATCTGGTGAACCGGCTGACCGACGAGCGGCGCAGACTGGACGAGCTCAGCCAGGGCGAGTCGCGGGTCCGGGCCAGCCTCGCGCTCAGCTACCGCTATCTGAACGAGGAGGCGGCGCGGCTGCTGCGCAGGCTCGGGCTGCTGGACGTACCGGACTTCACGGCATGGGTCGCCGCCGCGGTGCTCAACAAGGAGGTCCTCGACGCGGAGCGGATCGTCGAGGACCTCGTCGACGCCCAGTTCCTGGAAGTCGTCAGTGTGGACGCCACCGGACAGCTGCGGTACCGCTTCCACACGCTCGTCCGCCTCTACGCGGCCGAACGCGCCCGGCAGGAGGAGACGGAGCCTGACCGGCTCGCCGCGACCACCCGGTTCCTGCGCACCTTCCTGACCATCGCGGAGGAGGCCGACCGGCGGGAGCACGGCGGCCATGGCACGGGGGTGCACAGCGCCGTCCAGCGAAGGCGGATCGACTCCTTCCTCATGGACGAACTGCTCACCGTCCCCCTGGCGTGGTACGAGGCGGAGCGGCTGGCGCTGGTGGCCTCGGTGCGGCAGGCCGCCAGGGCGGGCGAGGCCGAGCTCGCCTGGGATCTGACGGTGTGTGCGTCGGCCTTCTTCGGCACCCGGAGTTACACCGGCGACTGGCGCGCCTGCTGCGAGGTGGCCCTGGAGGCGGCCCGTGCCGTGGGCGACCTGCGGGGTCAGGGGGCGATGCTGTTCGGTCTCGGGACGCTGGAGCTGATCTACAGCCGGCTGGAGAGCGCCGGCTCGTACCTCGAGGAGGCGCTCCACTTCTACACGGAGGCCGGCGAGGACCACGGACGGGCGATGGCCCTGCGCTCCCTCGGTCAGGGCGACCGCATGCGCGGCGACTCGGACAGCGCGGTGGCGCGCTTCACGGAGGCGTTGCCCCTCTTCCGCCAGGTGGGCAACCGCACCGGTGAGGTGCACACCCTGCACAACATGGCGGAGAGCGAACTCGACCGGGGGAACGTGGACTCGGCGCTCACGTTCGCTCTCAGCGCCGTGCAACTGGAGGAGAGCGGCGCCCCCGACACCCGCAACCTGGCCCAGGCGCTGTACCGGCTGGGGCTGGTCCGGCTCGCGGAGGGGGAGCTGGCGGCGGCCGAGGAGTCGTTCCTGCGGGCGGTGCGGATCGTCAAGGAGAAGGCGGACATGATCGGCCTCGCCCACGCGCTGCTCGGGCTGGGGGAGACCCGGCTCGCCCAGGGGGACATCCAGCTGGCCGAGGCGACGCTGACGGATGCGCTGGAGATCGCTGACGAATGCCGCAGCCGGCTGGTGGCCGGCCGGGTCGGCCTGGTTCTCGGCGAGGTGAACCGACGGCTGGGCCGTAACCAGGAGGCCCGCGCGATCCTGCACACCGCGCGGGAGCGTTTCGCCGTCGTGGGGGCGGCGGGCTGGGAGCAGCGCGCCGAGGAGGCACTGGGCGCGTTGGTCGGCTGAGGCGTCCCTGCCGGGGGCTGCCGTGGAATGCCTCCGGGGGCTGCCGCCCCCGGACCCCCGCTTCGGCCTGGACGGCCTCGTCCTCAAATGCCGGACCGGCTGGGAAGAAGAACCCCCGGCGGGCTGAAAGGCGCATAGGCAGGTGCCCGTGGCCGGAGGTGAGTCCGGCCACGGGCACCTGGGTGTCGCGCGGTGTGGCGTCGGGTCAGCCGAAGAGGTCGGCCAGGGCCTCCAGGTCGACGGGGACCGGCGGGAGGCGGAAGCCCGTGGGCGGCTCGGCCCCGAGGAGGTTGCGGACCAGGAAGTCCCAGCGGCGCTGGGTGACGTAGTGCTCGTAGCCGAAATAGATGTGGTCGGCGTCGGGGACGAGGAGCAGGTCGAAGTCCTTGCCGTGGGCGATCAGGCGCTCGGCGAGCCTCAGCGTCACCGTCGGGGGCACCCGGTCGTCGAGACCGCCGTGGACGAGCAGCAGCTTGCCCTGGAGGCGGTCCGCGTACTCGGCATTGGACAGCTGGGCGTAGGCCGCCGCGTCGAACGGCCCGTGGTAGGCCTCGCCGAGGACCGGTTCCAGGTACCGGAAGTCGTGCATACCGGACTCGGCGACGCCCACCTTGAAGACGTCCGGGTATTTGAGCAGCGCGCGCACGGCGGCGTAGCCGCCCGAGGACATGCCGGTGACGCCCACCCGGTCCAGGTCCATCCACGGCCGGGTGGCGGCCAGTTCGCGCAGCGCCGCGACGTGGTCGGCGAGGCCGCAGGCGTCGCCCAGGTTGCCGTAGGAGGCGTCGTGGAAGGCCTTGTCGCGGCCGGGGGAGCCCTGGCCGTCCACGGCGATGACGACGAATCCGAGGGCGGCGAGCGCCTCCGCGTCGTAGCCGTAGTGCCCGGGGTCGAAGGACGGGCTGACGCGGGGCGCCGTGGGCAGGCCGTAAGGGGTGTCGATGACCGGGTAGCGCCGTGCGGGGTCGAAGCCGTGCGGGAGGTACAGCAGTCCGTGGATGTCGGTCGTGCCGTCGGCCGAGCGGACCTTGAACCGCTCGGGCGCCCGCCAGCCGGTCTCGTGCAGACGGGAGACGTCGGCCTGTTCCAGTTCGACCAGGACCTTGCCCGCCCAGTCCCGGACCGTGGTCACCGGTGCGGTGCCGGTCGTCGAGGCGGAGTCGACGAAGTACTCGGTGTTCGGCGCGAGGGTGGCGACGTGGTCGAGACCGTCGTCGGTGAGCCGGACGAATCCCGAACCGTCCAGGTTCGCCGCGCACACCGTGCGCCGGTACGGGTCCTCCTTCACCAGCCCGGCGACGGTGAAGTAGACGACGCGCTCCTCCTCGTCGAGGTGCAGGATCTCCTGCACCGACCAGGTTCCCGACGTCACCGGGACGATCAGCTCACCGGAGTGCGCGGCGTGCAGGTACAGATGGCCCTGGCCGTCGCGCTGGGAGTACCAGAGCACCTCCTTGCCGCCGCTGAGGACCCTGATCGCGGGAGGCTGCAGCTGCTGCTGTGCGGGCTCCACCCGGGTCCGGCCGGACTCCGTGAGGACGACGCTCACCTCGCCGGAGACCGCGTCGAGCCGGTGGAGGCTCAGCGTGCGGGCGTCACGGCTGCGGCTGAGGTAGTGGGCGGCCGAGCCGTCCGCGGCCCACCAGGCCCACTTCTGGAAGATCGGCGACATCGTCGACATGGCCACCGGCTCGCCCTGCGCGCGGGTGACCGTGCCGGTCCCGATGTCGATCACGACGAACTCGGCCGTCGGTATGTGCTCGTCGCCGGCGACGGCGTAGCGCGGGGAGAGCAAGGAGGGTGCCCCGCCGTCGGCGGGGGCCGAGCGCGGCAGGTGCGCGCGCCGCACGCCCCGCTGGTTCGTGCGGTGGGTCAGCAGCCGGGTCCCGTCCGGCGACCAGGCCACGGCGGGCGGCAGATGGGGCAGCCCGATCTTGCCGAGCAGAGTGGAGTACATGAGGTAGTCCGGGTTGGCGGCGTAGTCCCGGTCCTCGGTGCCGTCGGAGGTGAGCGCCCAGTCGCGGGTGCCGTCCAGGGTGCGGACGCGCAGGTCGTGCCCGGCGCGGTACACCGCGTGCCGGCCGTCGGGGGAGACCACCTCCAGCGGGTTGCCCGGCGCCTGTCCCTCGGTCCGCTCGCACGTGTAGTCGGCCAGCCGGCACCGCCAGTGCTCGCCGAACGCGTCGAACTCCACCTGCCCGTCGCCGGGCCTGATGACGGGGAAGGGCAGCGCGGACGCGTCCACGCTCTGCCCCGACACCTCCGCCAGCGCCGCCGCCAGCCGCTCGTGGTCGAACGCGTCCTGACGGGTGCCCGCCTTCACATCGACGAGGACGAACCGCTTCCCCGCTCCCGTGGAGAGGGAGTACCAGAAGCGCGCGCCGTCCTCAAGCCAGTGCGGCTTGACCCGGTCGCCGAGGACGAGTTCCCTGCGGTGGTGCCGCAGCAGCCGCTCTGCCGTCTGATAGGCCCGCACATCGAGTTGAGTGCCGTGCATCGGTGAGCCCTTTCGTTGGAGTAATTCGCCCATGAGCCGCAGAGGAATCGGGGAGGCGGAGGAGGGGGCGTCTCATCATCGCCACTTCACCCTTTTATTGACCAGCCCGGCCGATGGGTGCCGGGCGTTGTCCTGTCGCCGGGACAGAACACGGTGGACGACATCTCCCGACCCCCGTACCTGGTCAGAGAAAACTGGGAAGTCGGCCCGGATATAGAGGTCGCATAGATCCGGCTGCGACAGTGGCCGGGCGGGACGGAAAGAGACCGGACAGGTTCACAAGTGAACATGCGAATTGAGGTGCTGACGTGAGTGCGCGGAACCCGGACAATGTCGTGATCGTTGGTGGCGGTGTCGCAGGCTGGATGGCCGCCTCGTATCTGAAAGCCGCATTCGGCGACGGGGTCTCGGTCACCCTCCTCGACCCCGGCGCGGCCGACCCCGCGGAGGAGGACGAGGCGAGCCTCGGGGATCTGGGGCGGTTCTTCGACGTCCTCGGTCTCGCGGAGGAGGACTGGATGGCGGCCTGCGAGGCGACGTACAAACTGGCCGTCCGCTTCCAGGGCTTCAGCAGGCCCGACCACTACTTCTACCTCCCCTTCGAGGGGGCCCGGGAGGCCGGCGGGTTCCCGCTGACCGAGTGGTGGCCGCACAACGGTCCGAGCGGACGCTTCGACCGGGACTGCTTCGTCGCCGCGTGGCTGTGCGACGCCGGGCGCAGCCCGCGCGCCTTCCACTCGGCCCTGCCCGGTACCGCGCCGGCGACCGGTCCCTACGGCTATCACTTCAAGGGCGAGGCGCTGGCCGGGTACCTCGCCGGATACGCGGTGGAGCGTGGCGTGCGCCGCCTCACGGGCGAGGTCCTGGAGGTACGGCTGGATCCGCGCGGCTGGATCGACCATGTCGTGACCGCGCAGCACGGGCCCGTCCACGGAGACCTGTTCGTCGACTGCACCGGCTCGGCGGGGCTACTGCTGCGCCAGGCGCTCCGGGTTCCCTGGCTGTCGTACCGGAACTCGCTGCCCGGCGACGCCGTGGTCGCGCTCGACGTGCCCGCGGACATGAAGGCACACGGCATTCCGCCCTACACGACCGTCACCGCGCGGGCCGCGGGCTGGATCCGGGCCGTTCCGCTGCGCAGCCGGATCGTCACCGGTTACGTGTACGCCCAGGAGTACTGCACGCCGCAGGAGGCCGAGAGCACGCTGCGCGAGTTCGCGGGGCCGGAGGCGGCCGGGGCCGAGGCCGTGCACGCCCCGCTGGCCACCGGGCGCAGCCTGACGGCGTGGCGGCACAACTGCGTCGCCGTCGCGGCGGCCGCCGGCCGGGTGGAGCCGCTCCAGACGACGCAGGTGTCCTTCACCCACCACGCGCTGGAACAACTGGTGCGGCACTTCCCGGGCGCCGACTGGCACCCGCGGCTGAGGGAGGGCTACAACACCGCGGTCGCCCAGGAGCTGGACGGGGCCAGGGAGTTCCTCACCCTCCTCTACCAGGGCACGGCGCGTGACCACACGCAGTACTGGCGGGACGTCAAGACCCGCCCGGTGCCGGACGGGCTGGCCGAGCGCATCGAGTACTGGCGGGTGCGGCTGCCCGGCGCCGAGCATCTGCCGCCGTACCAGCACGGGGTGCCGGCGCACGCGTACGCCAGCGTCCTGCTCGGCACGGGGGCCATCGAGGTGCGCCCTCCGGCCGCCGTGGTCCTCGCCGACGAGGCGCTCGCGCGCGCGGAGTTCGCGACGGTGCGGCGGACGGCGCAGGGGCTGGTCGAGGCGCTGCCCACCCAGTACGACTACCTGAGGCGGATCAGTGCCTGACCCGGGGTCCTGGGGCCTTCACGCCGGATCCCGCTGCCGCCCGTCGGGGGTCGTGGCGGGGGCGAGGGGTGCGTAGAGGCCCGGGTCGGCGGTGAGGATGGCGCGGTGGATGCCGCGCAGCAACTGGCCGGGCTCGACGCCGATCTCACGGGCGAGCAGGTGCCTGCCCCGGTCGTAGACGGCCAGGGCCTCGCCCTGCCGGTCGCAGCGGTAGAGCGCCGTCATCAGCTGTGCGCGGAAACGTTCATGCAGGGGGTGGTGGGCGACCAGTCGGGTCAGCTCGGGCAGGAGCCGCGGATGCCGGCCCAGCGCGAGGTCGGCCTCGATCCGGGAGGCCAGGGCGGTGGTGCGGGCCTCCTCCAGCGGCGGTCCCTCGGCGGCGGCCAGATGCTCCGAGACGCCCGCCAGCGCGGGTCCGCGCCACTGGGCGAGCGCGCCCCGCAGCAGGTCGGAGGCCTCCTGGTACTTCCCTTCGGCGAGCGCGGCCTTGCCCTGTCCGGCCAGTTCCCGGAACTCCAGGAGATCGACGAGGGCGCTCCCGGTGCGCAGGTGGTAGCCGTGCGCGCTGCGGGCGATGCATGCCTCGGGGCCGAGCGTGCGGCGCACCCGGGAGACGTGGTTGTAGAGCTGCGCGGTGAGGGTGGCGGGTGGCCGGTCGCCCCACAGGAACCAGCTGAGCCCCGTGTCGGCGACGACCGATCCCTCGGCCAGCAGCAGGGCCGCCAGCACGGTGCGCTGCTTCGCCCCGTCCAGCACCCTCTCCGTCGCGCCGTCCCGCACCCGTACGGGACCCAGAATGCCGTATTCCATCGAAACCCCTGTTCTCTTATAGGGCTGTCCTGTCGCCAGGACAGCATCTGCCGTGGCCGGAACCCAACTGTTCCGTGCGGCACTTGAACTTGCTTGACTCCGGCGCCGCGCAGGGCGGAAGGTATGGGACGTCATACGGGGGTGGATTCAAGGAAAGTCTGCGCGTTTTCCGCGGACCGGTCTTCCAGATCGACTTCCCGTGCAGCCGGTTCCCGTATAGCCGGTTTCCCGTACAAGAAAACCGTGCGAGGAGTAACCCGCAGATGATTCCGTTGAAAATGGAAATCCAGGAACTGGCTCCCGAAAGCCCCTACATATGGCGTGCCAAACGGCTGAAGGCCACCCGCCGGCTGATCTGTTTCCCGCACGCGGGAGCCGGCGCGGCCGCCTATGCGGACTGGGCCGCACTGCTGCCCCCGGACATGGAGCTGGTCGCCGTGCAGCTGCCCGGGCGGCAGAACCGGATCGCCGAGGACCCGTTCACCGAGGTCGGTCCGCTGGTGAACGTGCTCACCCACGCGCTGCGCCCCGTCTTCGACCTGCCGTTCGCGTTCTTCGGGCACTCCGGGGGCGCCACGCTCGCCTTCGAACTGGCCCGCGCACTGCGCGACCGTGGCGCACGGGGACCCGAGCAGCTGTTCCTGTCCGCACAGCCCGCGCCGGGCGCCTCCGCGATACGGCAGCTGCACCAGCTCTCCGACGAGGACTTCCACGCCGAGATCGTCGCGCTGGGCGGCGTCGACGAGGAACTCGTGGAGAACGAGGACGCCATGGAGGCCATGCTCTGGGTCCTGCGGGCCGACTTCACGCTCTGGGAGCGGCACCGCCTGGAACCGGGCACCCCGCTCGACACCCCGATCACCGTGCTGTGCGGCGACGCGGACCCGCGGGCACCGCGCGCCGAGGTCATGCGGTGGCGGGAGCAGACCACCGGCGCGTTCACCGCCGAGTTCCACCCCGGCGGCCACTTCTACTTCATCGAGGACCCCGCCCCCGTGGTCTCCTTCATCGTCGGCCGGATGCCCGCCCCCGCGGCGGCCGGGAGGACCGCATGAGCGCCTTGGACCCGATGGACCAGGACGTCCTGCGAGCCCTGACCGAGGCGGTCGGTGCCGTACCCGGCGTCCACGACGCGGCCGCCGTCGCCCGCAAGGGCGTACGGGCCGCCGCACAGCCGCGCCCGCGCCGCACGGAGCCGGTCGCCGAGCCCGCCGCGGAGTGTCCGTTCGGCCGGGCGGAGCTGCCCGCGGCCGACCTGTACGGCGGCGACGTACACCTGCCCGACGACGCTCCCCGCACCCTGCAGGAGGGGCTGCGCCGGGCGGCCGAACAGGCTCCCGACAAGGGCACGGTGTACATCACTGAGGGCAACGACGACGTCCTGCAGACCTACGCCGAGCTGCTCGACGAGGCCCAGCACGTGCTCGGCGGGCTGCGCGCCGCAGGCCTTCGGCCCGGGGACGCCGCCCTGTTCGTCTTCGGCTCCAACCGCGGCTATCTCACCGCCTTCTGGGCCTCGGTGCTCGGCGGCTTCGTGCCGACCCCGGTGGCCGTGGCCACGACGTACACGACGGAGAACGAGGCCAACCGCAAGCTGCGCGGGGCCTGGCAGCTGCTCGACCGCCCGGTCCTGATCACCGACGCGGCCACCGAGCCCGCCCTGGCAGGGGTGCGAGCGCTCTGGGACCAGCCGGACGTGCGCGTCCTGACCGTCGAGGAGCTCGCCCGGCACGAGGCCGACACCGCGTGGTTCCCGGCGACCCCCGACTCGCCGGTGCTGAACCTGCTCACCTCGGGCAGCACCGGGGTACCCAAGTGCGTCCAGCACACCAACTCCAGCGTGGTGTCCCGGACCTACGCGGTCATCCAGCACTGCGGCCTGACCGCCGACGACATCAGCCTGATCTGGATGCCGTTCGACCACGTCACGGTCGTCTACTACAACGTGCGCGACGTGTTCCTGCAGTGCCTGCACGTCAACGCCAAGATCGATCACTTCCTGTCCGACCCGCTGCTGTGGCTCGACTGGGCCGACCGCTACCGCGTCACCAACACCTGGGCGCCCAACTTCGCCATGGCGCTGGTGAGCGAGCGGGCCGCGGAGATCGCCGGACGCTCCTGGGACCTGACCCGGCTGCGGGACGTCGTCAACGCCGGCGAGCCGGTGGTCGCTGCGACCAGCGGGCGGTTCCTGGAACTCCTCGCCCCGTACGGGCTGCCCGCCGACGCGATGGTCCCCTGCTGGGGCATGTCCGAGACCTGCTCGGGTGTCACCTACACCCGCCAGAGCCGCGAGGACCACACCGCGGGCACCGTCGCCATCGACCCGGCCTCGCTCGGCTCGACCATCCGCCACCTCGACCCCGCGGACCGGGACGCCGTCGTCCTGACCCGGGTCGGCCGCCCGATCCCCGGAGTGCGCCTGCGCGTCGTCGACGACGCCGGGCGGGTCCTGCCCGAAGGCCGCATGGGCGAGCTGCGCATCACCGGCCCCACGATCATGGCCGGGTACTTCCGCAACGAGGAGGCCAACCGGGAGGGGTTCGACGAGCAGGGCTGGTTCCGCACCGGGGACCTGGCCTTCGTCCACGAGGGCGAGGTCGTCATCGCGGGACGCAAGAAGGACCAGATCATCGTCCGCGGCACCAACTACATGGCGCACGAGCTGGAGAGCGTCGTCGAGCGTGTCGACGGCGTACGGGTCACCTTCTCGGCCGCGGTGGGCGTCCGCGAGCCCGGCGCCTCGACCGACCAACTGGTCGTCTTCTACGTACCGAAGAGCTGGGAGGCCGCCGCGCTGGCCCGCACCGGCGAACAGGTGCGCGCCGTCCTGGTCCGCGAGTCGGGGATCGCACCGGATGTGATCGTCCCGGTCACCGAGGCGGAGTTCCCGAAGACCGCGAACGGCAAGATCCAACGGCCCGCGCTGGTCGCCCGGTTCAAGGCCGGTGCCTTCGCCGACCGGGTGTCCGCCCCCGCGGACGACGAGGAGCCGCAGGAGGACACCTGGCTCTTCGCCCGGCAGTGGGCGCCGCTCGCCGAACCCCACGCCGGGGCCGCGGACGCCCGCACGACCGAGGCCCCCGGGGTGTGCCTGGTGCTCGCCGCCGACGACGACATCGACCGCCTCGGCATCGACGTGACGGCCGTCACCGTCCGCAGGGGCGAGGAGTTCACGGAGCAGTCGCCGTACCGCTTCCGCGTTCCGGCGACCGACCGCGAGGCGGTGCGCCGCCTGCTGTCGACGGTGACCGCCCTCCACGGCGGCCTCTCCTCCGTCGTGTTCGCGCTGCCGCTGTCGCTCACGGGCGGGCCCGAGGAACGGCTGGCCACCGCCACAGCCGAGCTGACCGCGCTCGTCGCGGCGCTCGCCGACGGCGAGTTCGGCCACCCGCAACTGCTGGTGGTCACCCGGGGCGCGGTGCACGCGCACGAGGGCGACCGCATCGACCTGGGCGTCTGCGCCCTGACCGGCCTGGTGCGCACCGCCGTCGGTGAAGCCGCCCCGCTGCCCGTGCGTCTGCTCGACCTGCCGGCCGACACCGCCGGCTGGGCGTCCGCCCTGCGCGCCGAACTCGCCGACCCCGGCCGTACGGGCATCGTCGCCGCACGCGGCGGCGAGCGCCGGCAGCCGAGGCTCGTCCCTGTCGCCCGGGAGACCGCAGAGGTCACCGGCCCGCCGGTGACCGCGGGCGGGCTCTACCTGATCACGGGCGGACTCGGCGGCATCGCCCACGACATCGCCGCCTGTCTGATCGCCTCGTACGGCATCCGCCTGCTGCTCGTGGGCCGCTCACCCGCCGACGGCGCCAAAGCCGCCCGGCTCGCCGAACTGCGGGCACTCGGGCCGGCCGACTCGGTCGTCCACGAGCAGGTGGACGTCGCCGACGCGGACGCGCTGGAGAAGGCGATCGGCGCGGCGGAAGAGCGCTGGGGACGTCCGCTGGACGGCGTTCTGCACCTGGCGGCAGCCGACCCGACCGGGCAGTGGGCCGACCTGGAACGGCACACGATCGCCCGCGAGAGCGCCGAGACCTACGCGGAGCAGTACCGCGCCAAGGTCACCGGGACGCTGGCCGTGGCCCGGGCACTGGAGACCCGGCCGCAGGCGTCGCTCGTGCTGTTCGGGTCGGTCAACGGCGAGTTCGGCGGCCATTCGTTCGGCGCCTACTCCGCCGCCAACAGCTTCCTGCCCGGCTTCACCGACCACTGGCACCACGAGCGCCGTCGGCCGGTGCACTGCCTGGCATGGTCCCTGTGGACCGGGGTCGGCATGAACCGCGGCCAGTCGACGGCCGCGGCCGAGAACCGCGGCTTCCGGGCGATCGCCCCGGAGACCGGCCTCAGGCTGTTCCTCGACGCGCTGACCCTGCCCGACCCGTACCTGGTGATCGGCCTCGACGCGGACAACCCGCACATCGTCGAGGAACTCGCCGCCCGACAACTGCGGGTCAGCGAGCTCCTGATCGCCTACGTCGCCGAGGGCGTCGCCGGCGACGACGTCCGCACCGCCGTCGCCGCATGCGCGGCGGACTTCCCGGTGCCGGTGCGCCTCGCCGAGGTCCCGCGCATACCGCGGGACGCCTTCGGCGGCGTGGACACGGCCCAACTGCTGAGGGACACGGCGCCCCGCAGGCCGGGCCGCCGCCACAGCCCGCCCCGGACCGAACTGGAGATCCGGCTCGCCCATGTCTGGGCCGAGGCACTGGGCCGCGCACAGGTGGGCCGGGACGAGTCCTTCTTCGAGCTCGGCGGCAACTCGCTGCGGGCCACCCGGCTGCTCGCGCTGACCGACCGGAAGCTCGGCGTCCGGGTGAGCACGCAGGAGCTGTACGAGAACCCGACCGTGGCGGGCATGGCCGTGACGATCGACCGGCACCGGGTCGGCTGACCGGCCCATCCGGCGGCCCGCCACCGCACACCACGCCACGTCTGCGCAGGACGACCGACCGAGGAGTAGACCCCACATGACGACCTTGTCCTTCGCGCAGCGGCGCCTGTGGTTCATCGACCGCTTCGAGGGGCCGTCGGCGACGTACAACATCCCCTTCCTGCTGCGCCTGACCGGCCGGCTGGACGTGGACGCGCTGGCGTCGGCCCTGCGTGACGTGGTGATCCGGCACGAGAGTCTGCGCACGGTCTTCGTCGTCGACGACGGCGTGCCCGCGCAGCATGTCGTACCCGCCGGGGAACTGCGCCTCGACCTCCCCCTGATCGAGGCCTCCCCCGACGAGACGGACGCCCTGGTGGCGCGGGCGGTCGCCCACCACTTCGACCTGTCCTCCCAGATCCCCGTGCGCACCACCCTGATCCGCACGGGGCGCGAGGAGCACACCCTCGTCCTCAACATCCACCACATCGCGGCCGACGGCGAGTCGATGGTGCCGCTCACCCGGGACCTGGCCCTGGCGTACGAGGCCCGTCTGGAGTCCCGGGAACCCGACTGGGAGGAACTGCCGGTCCAGTACCGGGACTACACGCTGTGGCAGCGCGAGATGCTGGGCGACGAGGACGACCCCGACAGCCCGCTCGCCGTCCAGCTGGAGTACTGGCGAGGTGAACTCGCCGGGTCCCCCGACCAGTTGCAGCTGCCCTTCGACCGGCCGCGGCCCGCGGTCATCAATCACCGTGGCGACATGGTCGACTTCCCCGTCCCGCGGGAGCTGGCCGAGGCGGCCGAGCGGATCGCCGCCGCGCACGGCGCGAGCACGCCCATGGTGATGCAGACCGCCCTCGCGGTGCTGCTGCACCACCTGGGCGCGGGCGAGGACATACCCATCGGCGCCACCATCGCCGGACGCGTGGACGAGGCCCTGCTCGACCTGGTGGGCTTCTTCGTCAACACCTGGGTGCTGCGCGCGGACCTGTCCGGTGCTCCGTCGTTCCGGGAGGTGCTGGGCCGGGTCCGGGACCGTGCGCTGGCGGCGTACGACAACCAGGACGCGCCGTTCGAGCGGCTGGTGGAGGTCCTCAACCCGGAGCGTTCCACCGCCTACCACCCGCTGTTCCAGGTGATGTTCACCTGGCAGAGCAACGACCGCATCGACCTCGGCCTTCCCGGCGTGCACGGCCGCCTGGAGGCCGTCCCCACGCACACCGCGAAGTTCGACCTCGAGTTCAACTTCGCCGTCGACCCCGCCGACGGCGGCATGCGGTGCGTCGTCGAGTACGCGACCGATCTGTTCGACCGTGTCACGGTGGAGAACATCGGGGCCCGCTTCGTACAGCTCCTGGACACCTTCCTCGCCGAACCCGACCGGCCGATCCGTGCGACGGACGCCCTGCTGCCCGGCGAGCGCGAGCGGCTGGCGAGGTTCGCCGGGCAGGCGGCGCACACGCCCGCGCTCACCATCCCGGAACTGTTCGAGCAGCAGCTCACCGTGGACCCCGACGCGCCGGCGGTGGAGTGCGGTGCGGTGCGGCTGACGTATCGGGAGCTGGACGAGCGGGCCAACCGGCTGGCCCGTGCCCTGGTCGGGCGGGGTGTGGGCCGGGAGTCGGTGGTGGGTCTGGCGTTGCCGCGCTCGGCGGACCTGGTGGTCGCCCTGCTGGGCATCATGAAGTCCGGCGGCGCCTACCTGCCCATCGACCCGCGCTACCCCGGTGGACGCCTGAGCACGGTCCTCTCCCAGGCCCGCCCGGCGATGCTGCTGACCGACGCCGCGACGGCACCCACGCTTCCCGGGCACGACGTCCCCGTGGTTCTCCTCGACGACCTGGACCTCGACGTCGGCGACCCCAGCCCCCTCGTGGTGGACCTGCACCCCGACAACCTCGCCTATGTGATGTACACCTCCGGCTCCACCGGCGTCCCCAAGGGCGTGTCGATCACCCACCACGGGGTGGTCAACGGCGTGCTGCGGCTGGCCAGCGTGGTCGGAGTGGGCCGCGACTCGCGGATGCTGGCGGGTACTTCCATCAACTTCGATGTGTCGGTGTTCGAGGTGATGACGGCGCTGACGAGTGGTGGCGTGGTCGAAGTGGTGCGGGATGTGCTGGAGTTGGCGGAGCGGGAGAGCTGGCGGGGGAGTGTCGTCAGTTCGGTGCCGTCGGTGTTCTCCGAGATGCTGGACCAGATCGTCGGCAGGGTCGCCGTGGACACGTTGGTGTTCGCGGGTGAGGCGTTGCCCGGTTCGCTGGTGGAGCGGGCGCGCGCTGCCTTCCCGGGTGTGCGCATCGTCAACGGCTACGGCCAGACCGAGAGTTTCTACGCCGGTACGTTCACCGTCGAGGCGGCACAGGACTGGGACGCCACGCGCAGCGTGCCGATCGGCGAGCCCTTGCGCAACATGCGCGCCTACGTACTCGGCGAGAGCCTGCGGCCGGTGCCGCCCGGTGTCGTGGGCGAGCTGTACGTCGCTGGCGTCGTCGGGCGCGGCTACTACGACCGCCCCGGCCTGACGGCGGAGCGGTTCGTGCCGGATCCGTTCGGGCCGGCGGGTGCGCGGATGTACCGGACCGGGGACCTGGTGCGGTGGGACCGCGAGGGCCGGCTGGAGTACGTGGGCCGGGGTGACTCCCAGGTCAAGATCCGGGGTCTGCGGATCGAGCCGGGTGAGGTGGAGGCGGCCCTGACCGCCCACCCCGGCGTCGCCCAGGCCGCCGTCACCGTCCACGACAGCGGACGCTCCAAGCAGCTCGTCGGCTATGTGGTGCCGGTCGGCGTCGTCGGGACGGACCTTGGCGCCGCCGAGAGCATCGGCGACCTGCACGTCGACCTCACGGCAGGTGTCTCCGTACCCGAGCTGCGCCGGTTCGCGTCCGGACGGCTGCCGGAGTACATGGTGCCGTCGGCGTTCGTGGTGCTGGACCGGCTGCCCCTGGCCCCGAACGGCAAGCTCGACCGCGCGGCACTGCCCAAGCCGGTCTTCCGGGGCGAGAAGTACCGGGAGCCGTCCTCCGAGGCGGAGAAGGTGCTCGCGGCGGTGTTCGCCGAGGTGCTGGGCGCGGACCGGGTGGGTGTGGACGACGACTTCTTCGCGGTGGGCGGGGACAGCATCCGTTCCATCCAGGTCGTCTCACGGGCGCGGGCACGGGGTGTGGAGGTCACCCCGCGGGAGATCTTCCAGCACCGGACGGTGGCCGGACTCGCGACGCTGGCCGCCGGACGCGGCGCCGCCACGGAGGCCCTGGAGGAGTTGGAGGGGGGAGGTGCCGGGTTCCAGCCGTTGCTGCCGATCAGCCGGTATCTGCTGGAACTGGGCGGTGGATACGGCCGGTTCAGCATGTCTTCGGTGGCGGAGCTGCCGCTGGGGATCGACGAGGCCGGGCTGACCGCGACCGTCGAGGCGGTGTGGGAGCGGCACGATGTGCTGCGTTCGCGGCTGGTTGCGGACGGCATGGTGGTGTCCGGGCCGGGCTCGGTGGACGTAGCGGACCTGATTCATCGGGTGGAGTGCGACGGTATCTGGGACGAGGCCTGGACGGCGGCGGCGAGGGCCGAACTCGACGCCGCGACGGGCTTGTTGGATCCGGCCGCCGGTGTGATGGGTCGGTTGGTGTGGTTCGACGCGGGGGCGGATGTCCCGGGCCGGCTGATCGTGGTGCTGCATCACCTGGTGGTGGACGGGGTGTCGTGGCGCGTCCTGCTGCCGGATCTGGCGGCGGCGTGGAAGGACGTCCGCGACGGCCGTACGCCCGAACTGCCCGCGGTGGGTACGTCGGTGCGGCGCTGGGCGCACGCCCTGGTCGAGGAGGCGTCCTCGCCTGAGCGGGTGGGGGAGCTGGAGCTGTGGCGGTCCGTCGTCGAAGGACCCGACCCCCTGCTGGGCACGCGGGCGCTGGACGCGACCGTCGACACCATCTCCACGCAGGAGTACGTGTGGCTGCGGGTGCCCACCTCGGTCACCCGTGCCCTGATCACCGATGTGCCGGCGGCGTTCCGTGCGGGTGTCAACGATGGTCTGCTGGCTGCGTTGGCAGTGGCGGTCGCGCGGTGGCGTCAGGGCCGGGGTGTGGCGGAGTCGTCGCTGCTGGTGCGGCTGGAGGGCCACGGCCGTGAGGAAGGGGTGGTGCCGGGCGCCGATCTGTCCCGCACCATCGGCTGGTTCACGAGCATGTTCCCGGTGCGTCTGGACGTCGGTGACACCGACCTCGACGACGCGCTGGCCGGTGGTTCGGCGGCCGGCTCGGTGGTCAAGGCCGTCAAGGAGCAGGTGCTGCGCATCCCGGACAAGGGGATGGGCTACGGCCTGCTGCGCTACCTGAATGAAGAGACGGCGGCGCTGCTCGCCTCTCAGCCGAGCGGGCAGATCGCCTTCAACTACCTCGGTCACTTCACCGCGGCCGACATGCCGGAGGAGTTGCGCGGGCTGGGCTTCCACCAGGCGCCAGGTGCGGGTGAGTTGATCGCCACGCCGGACGCCGACATGCCGGTGATGTCCACCCTGGAGATCAACGCGCTCGTCGACCACTCCGGCGAGCTGACCGCCCGTATCGGCTTCCCGGGCGGCGTGCTCGGGCGGGCGGACGTCGAGGAACTGGCACTGCTCTGGCAGACCGCCCTGGAGGGTCTGGCGCGTCATGTCGGGCGGCCGGGTGCGGGTGGTCTGACCCCCTCGGACGTGCCGCTGGTCACGGTCGGTCAGGCCGAGCT
>NZ_JBEXCS010000100.1:0-35663 GCF_040605395.1 Streptomyces sp. NPDC005648
CACGTCGTCCCGGTCGACGGTCAGGTCATCGGCGAAGTGCCGGTCGCCAGTGGCGTCGGGCACGTACTTCACAGTGACAACGATCCTCAAGCTCAAGGTTCCTTCTCCTCAACAGGTTGTACGGAATTCACTGACCGCTGCGCCGCAGCCGCACGCGATACGAGTAGTGCTCGGGCAGGAAGTGACTGATGGCCAGCTCGACGAGCTGCCCGGCGACCGTCTGGTAGACACGGTCGATGCGCAGCAGGGCATGGCCGATCTCGCAGCCGAGGTGTTTGGCGAGCTGGGGCGTGGCCTCGGCGACCGTGATGCTCTGCTCGGCCTCGGCGATCGGTTCGGGCAGGCGCTGGTCGAGCAGCCCGATGACGGTGAACGCGTTGGGTGTGCCCGGCAGCGTCAACTCCTGGACGGATTCGAGGAGTCGGCCTACGGCGGGCGGCAGCCAGACCGACGTGTGGCAGAACGCCACATCCTCGTGGAGACGCAGGAACGCCAGCTTGTGCACCCGGTCGGTGTGCAGACCCAGTCGGCCCGCCGCGTCGACGTCGACCCGCCGGTGCAGGGGCGTGACCACGTCCATACGGGTGTCGATGGACAGCCCCATCAGGTCGTCCACCGAGCCGAACTGCCGTAGATACTGCTCCTCCCGGGGTGTGGCGAACGTACCGCGCCCCGGCACCCGGTAGACCAGCCCCTCCGTGACCAGGTCCTGGAAGGCGCGCCGCACCGTCTGCCGGCTCACCCCGTACGTCTCGGCCAGCTCGGCCTCCGTGGGCAGCCGTACTCCTTCCGGGTAGTCGTGCCGCAGGATCGCCGCACGCAGCTCCCGTCCGAGCCGCACGTATGTGCTCTCCCGCGGTGTCTCCCGCTGTGACTGCTCAGCCATCGAGGCCGCCTCGTGCCACCAACTGGGCCGCGATCACGTTCCGTTGGATCTCGTTGGTGCCCTCGCCGACGATCATCAGCGGGGCGTCACGGAAGTACCGCTCGACGTCGAACTCCGTCGAGTAGCCGTAACCCCCGTGGATCCGTACGGCGTTGAGAGCGATCTCCATCGCCGTCTCGGAGGCGAACAGTTTGGCCATGCCCGCCTCCATGTCGACCCGGCGTCCGGCATCCGCCTCGCGGGCCGCGTGGAGCGTCAGCTGGCGTGCCGCGGTGAGCTTGGTCGCCATGTCGGCGAGGTAGTTGCCGATGGACTGATGGCGCCAGATCGGTCTGCCGAAGCTCTCGCGCTCCTGGGCGTAGCGCAGCGAGTCGTCCAGCGCCGCCCGCCCCACTCCCAACGCCCGTGCGGCGACCTGGAGCCGGCCGGTCTCCAGCCCCTTCATCATCTGGCCGAAGCCATGGCCCTCCGCGCCGCCGAGCAGTGCCTCGACGGGCACCCGGTAGTCCTCGAAGGACAACTCGCAGCTCTCCACGCCCTTGTAGCCGAGCTTGGGCAGATCACGGGAGACGACCAGGCCGGGGCCGTGCTCGGCCAGCAGGATCGAGATACCGGCGTGGTGTGGTTCCGCGGCCGGGTCGGTCTTGCACAGCAGGGCGATCAGGCCGGCCCGGCGGGAGTTGGTGATCCAGGTCTTCGCCCCGTTGACGACGTACTCCTCGCCCTCGCGCCGCGCTACCGTCGTCATCGCCTGCAGGTCGGAGCCACCGCCCGGTTCGGTCAGTGCCATGGTCGCCCGCACCTCGCCGGTGGCCAACCGCGGGAGATAGCGCCGCTTCTGCTCCTCCGTGCCGTACATCAGCAGCAGTTTGGCGACCACCGTGTGTCCGCCCATCGCCCCGGCCAGACTCATCCAGCCACGCGCCAGTTCCTCGGTGACCAGCACGAAGCAGGGCGTGGAAACGGGGTTGCCGCCGTACTCCTCCGGGATCGCCAGCCCGTAGATGCCGAGTTCCTTCATCCGCTCGATGAGATTCTCGGGATAGGTGTCCCCGTGCTCCAGTTCCTGGACGACCGGCTTGACGTCCTTGTCGACGAACTGGCGCACGGTCCGCACGACGAGCCGCTCGTCGTCGGAGAGGATGTCCAGGACGCTCATCGCACGGATCTCCACATCGGCCGGGTGGGTGAGGGAAGGGGGGAAGCGGTCAGATGACGGTGTCGGTGCGCAGCGCCTCGATGTCGTCGTGGGTACGGCCGAGTTCCGCGAGGATCGCCTCGGTGTGCTCGCCCACCGCCGGTACGGGGTCCATGCGCGCGGGCACGCCCGCCAGGTCGGCCGGTGGAAGCAGTGCCTGTACGGTCGCACCGGGCACGGCCACCTCCCGCCACCTCCCTCGCGCGGCCAGCACCGGGTGGTCGAGGAACGCGGCGACGTCGTTGACCCCGGCGCACGCGATGCCGATCTCCTCCAGGTCCTTGAGGATCTCCTCGGCGTCGGAGCGGGCCAGGCGTTCGGCGACGATCGCGTTCAACTCCTCGCGGCGTACGACACGCTGGGATCCGGTGGCGAAGCGTGGATCGTCCGTCAGTCCCGGCCGGCCCAGGAACCGGTCGCACAGGGCCGCCCACTCGCGCTCGTTCTGGATGGAGAAGAGAACCTGCTTTCCGTCGGCGGTGGCGAAGGCGCCGTACGGGGCGATGGTGGCGTGCTGGGTGCCGAGCCGGGCGGGCTGACTGCCGCCGTACCGCGTGTAGTTGGCGGGCTGGCCCATCCACTCGGCGAGGGCCTCGAAGAGGGACACCTCGACGGGATGCACCCTGCCGGTGGTGGCCCGCGTGTAGAGGGCGGTCAGGACGCCGCTGTAGGCGTACATCCCGGCGGCGATGTCCGCGACGGAGATGCCCACGCGGGCGGTGGCTTCGGCGGTCCCGGTGAGGGAGACCAGACCGGTCTGGCACTGCACCAGCAGGTCGTAGGACTTGCGGTCGGCCCAGGGCCCGGTCGTGCCGTAACCGGAGATCGTGCACGGGATCAGCCGCGGGTGGCGTTCGGTCAGCGCCTCGGTGCCGAGGCCGAGCCGGTCGGCGGCGCCCGGCGCCAGGTTCTGCACGAACACGTCCGCTCCGTCGAGGAGTTGGTGCAGGACGGCCAGGCCGCGCGGGTCCTTGAGATCCAGGGTGAGGGACTCCTTGGACCGGTTGAGCCAGACGAAATAGCTGGAGTGGCCGTGCACGGTCGTGTCGTAGCGGCGCGCGAAGTCGCCCTCGCCCGGCCGCTCCACCTTGATCACCCGCGCGCCGAGATCGGCGAGCTGCCGGGTGGCGTAGGGCGCGGCCACGGCCTGCTCCAGGCTGACCACCGTGACGCCGGACAGGGGAAGCTGCTGCACGGTCACCTCATGCCTCCTGGTCCTCGTGGGGCAACTGTGTGTCCTCGTGGGCGAACCGCGTCTCCTGGTACGGGAACCGTGTTCGCAACACCTCGCGCGCGCCCGCCCAGGTCAGGCCGTCCAGCAGCGCCGGCACCTCAGGACCGCAGGCCGCGGCCTTGGCGCGCAGATCGTCGTCGGAGGGAGGGCGTCCAGGCGAACCGGGCGGCAGCGCCGACTCGGTGCACACCTCGCCGCCGTCGGCCAGTTCGATCCGCAAGCGGACCTCGCCGTCCAGCAGAGTGCGGTTCTCGCCCGGCAGCAGGACCGTACGCACACGGTCGATGAGCCGGAGCGCCTCGGGCCGCCGTACCGCCTCGTCCGTGAAGCTGTCGAAGCCCGGATAGTCGTCCAGCAGCGCGGTGGCCACCGCGTACGGCAGTGAGAACTTGCCTTCCAGCCCGGTTCCCGGCCGGTCGTGGATGAGCGGCTGGACCGTCCCCGCGGGCGTCGTCACGGTGATCGCGCTGATCTCCGCGCCCACCTGGCCACGGCCCAGCCGCCCACCGCTCACCGGCTCCCGGACCGCATGGTCGCCACCCAGCTGGTCACGCACCTCGCGCAGCGCCGCGATGGGCCTCTGCATGGCATAGCAGCAGGGAAACAGCTTGACGGCGAGGCCGCCCGGAACCGCCGGCGTCCCCGGAAAGCCTGACACCGTCCCCCCGACCCGCTTCAGCCACGCTTCGAGTGCCCGTGGATCAGCGGTGGCGCCCGCCCGCGCCAACCGCGCGGCCCGGACGCCCGCGTCGGCCGCGAAGCCGACCTGGAGCGACTTGCCGTGCGTCCCGAACGCCTCCTGGACCCCGCCCGCGGCGGGCACGGCGAGAGCCATCGCCGTCGCGAGCCCCGCCGCGTCCAGACCGAGGGCGACCCCGGCCGCCACGGCGGCGGCCGGAGCGCCTGCCGTACAGGTCGCGTGCCACCCCGCCGCGTAGTGCTCCCAGCCCAGCATCGCCCCGAGCCGGGCCATCACCCCGGCCCCCGCCAGATAGGCGCGCGCGTCCCCGCCCACCGCGAGCACGGCGGGCACGGTGACCACCGAGACATGGGTGGTGGTGTCCGTGTGCAGGTCGTCGAAGTCCAGTACATGCGCCATGGCCGCCCAGCGTGCCGCGTCCGGCAACGGCGCGGCGACGGAGCGCAGGGGGTGGGTGCGGGCGGCCAGCGCCACGGCGACGGTGTCGGCCAACGCCCGCTCGGCGAGCGCGAGGTCGTCGGGCGTCGCGCGGTACTCATGGGCCCACTCGGCGAGGGCTCGGGCGACGGTCAACGGTCCCCCTGGGGTTCGGCGCCTGCTTCTCGTACGGCCAAGAAGTCCTTCGCCAGATTTGTACGGCCAAATCCTCGACCCTGTCAACGACGAACCCGCCACCCCGACCTGTGGCTTACCGCACTGTCTTGACGTGACGCGGCCGACATCCACACCATGCCGGGGCTTTGTACGCAACAATGTGGCACCTGGCCAGGCACGCCCTCGGGAGTCCAGTTGCCCCACTCCGAACCCGAAGCCACACCCGCCGCCGGCTTCGGCATCCTCGAAGAGACCGCCCGTACCTGGCGTCCCGAGGACGTCCGTACGACCGACGTCCTCGACCCGGCGCCCACGGCGGCCCTCTCCGCCGTACTCGACCTGCCCGAGCCGGCCGCCGCCGACGGCGATCCGCTGCCGCCGTTGTGGCACTGGCTGCACTTCCTGTCCTGGCCACGGCAGACCGCACTCGGCCCCGACGGGCATCCGCGGGACGGTCGCTTCCTGCCCCCGCTGCCTCAGCGGCGGCGGATGTTCGCGGGCGGACGGCTGGAGGTGACCGCTCCGCTGCTGCTGGGCCGGCCGGCCCAGCAGCACAGCCGGGTCAGCCAGGTGCGGCCGAAACGCGGCCGCAGCGGCGATCTGCTCTTCGTCACCGTGCGCAGCGAGTACCGGCAGGACGGGCGGCTGTGCCTCACCGAGGAACAGGATCTGGTCTACCGCAGCGGTGGCGAGGCGCCGGTGCCGGCCGCGCCGACACTCGACCCGGAGGCCCCGCCCCTCGCGGGCGCCGCCCCCTGGCAGCAGGAGTGGCGCACCGACTCCACCCTCCTCTTCCGCTTCAGCGCCCTCACCGCGAACGCCCACCGAATCCACTACGACAGCCCGTACGCGACCGGAGTCGAGGGCTACCCGGGGCTGGTGGTGCACGGGCCGCTACTGGTCCTCGCGCTGCTCGAACTGGTCTGCCGGCCATCGCCGTCGAGAGCCCCGCGGCCCGTGCGGTCCGTGTCGTACCGGTTGCTCAAGCCCGTCTTCTGCGGTGAGCGACTCCTCGCCTGCGGCATCCCCCACCACGACGGCTCCTCCGCCGGCCTGCACATCGCGAGCCACCGCGAGGAAGCCCACGCCCGGGCGGACGTGGGCTTCGGGTGAGGCCGTGACCCCGGCCCCGGCGTCCCCTTGGCCTGCAGAGTCCCCTGAACGCCTGGGCCCCAAGCGCCTGAGCCCTACTGAGGGAAGCTTTCTGCGCAGTCAGTTCTCGCGGCTGGGATCGCACAGCACCATGACCGCGCGGGCCACGAGTTCGCCGGCGCCGCCCAGTTCCTGACGGTAGCGGCCGGTCGTCCCCCGTACGGTCTCCGCGAAAGCCGGGTCAGCCGCGCGGGCGCGGGCGGGTGCGGGGAGTTCCTGGGCCATCGCGCGGCGGCGTGCCAGCAGCGCGATGATCTCGTCGTCGAGACGCGCTATCCGGTCGAGGGACGGGTCCACCGTCGGCTCGGCAGCCTGCTGGGTCGTCACGAGGTCACTCCGTTCGCCTGCGGGTGCCGGATCGCGGCTCCCGTCCGTCCTCATCGCAATTGGTCCTTCATCACTTTGCCCGTGGCGTTGACCGGCAACTCCTCGCGGAACTCGACGGATCGAGGCACTTTGAATCCGGCCATGTGCTCACGGCTCCAGGCGATCAGCTCCGCTTCGGTCACCGGCCCCTGCCGCACGACGAACGCCTTGCCCACCTGGCCCATCCGTTCGTCGGGTACGCCGACCACCGCGACCCGCGCCACCGCCGGATGCCTCAGCAGGAAGCCCTCGATCTCGGCGGGGTAGGCGTTGAAGCCGCCGACCAGGAACATGTCCTTCTTCCGGCCGACGATCCTCAAGTGCCCCCGCTCATCCAGGGATCCGAGGTCTCCGGTGTGCAGCCAGCCGTTCTCGTCGATCGCCTCGGCGGTGGCATCCGGGTCGTCCAGATAGCCGCGCATCACGCTGTAGCCGCGCACGAGAACCTCGCCGTCGTCGGCGATGCGCACCTCGACGCCCTCGCACGGGGTGCCGACCGTGGTGGCGATGGACTCGAAGGAGTCGCCGGGGCGGGAGGCGGTGACCGTGCCGGCCTCCGACAGCCCGTAGCCCGTCATGATCGAGCGGAAGGGCAGTTCCTCGCGGACCCGGCGGATGAGCTCGACCGGGATGTCGGCCGAACCGGTGACCGCGCACCGCAGCGAGGACAGGTCCCGGCCGCCCTTCTCCTGCGCCTCCAGGAGGGAGTGGTAGAGCGTGGGAGGCCCCGGCAGCATCGTCACCCGCTCGCGCTCGACGAGATCGAGCACTCGGTCCACGTCGAAGACCGGTACGGGCAGAATGGTCGCGCCACGGATCAGGGAGGCGACGCAGCCGGCCTTGTAGCCGAAGATGTGGAAGAACGGGTTGACGATCAAGTAGCGGTCGCCTTCCCGGAGATCGGCCAGGTCGCACCACTCCGCGTACAGGCGGAGCGTCTGGGCGTGCGTCATCATGACGCCCTTGGGGCGCCCGGTGGTGCCCGAGGTGAACACGATGTCGGCCACGTCGTCGCCGCTCACCTCACGCTCGAACGGCGAACCGCCCTCCAGGAAGCCGGACTTGAGGTCGATCACCGGAATGCCGGGCGGCCCGGTGAACTCCAGTCCCAGAAAGCCCTGTTGGACCAGTACCGCTTTGGCGCCGCTGCGTACGACGATGTCGTTCGCCTCGTCCGCCTTGAACCGGGTGTTGACCGGGACGAGGACCCCGCCGGCGGTGAGTAGCCCGAACGCGGCCACGATCCACTCCGCGGAGTTGGGCGCCCAGATCGCCACCCGGTCGCCCTTGCCGACGCCGAGCGCGGCGAAGGCGCCCGCCGCCACCCGTACCCGCTCGGCGAGTTGGGTGAAACTGAGGCGGAGCGGGCCGTCGACGACCGCTTCGGCGTCACCGAAGCGGTCCGCCGCGCTGAGCACCATCCGGGGGATGGTCGGCCATGTCGGGCGCTCTGCCATGTCAGGCCGGGATCAGCCGGGACAGGTTGCCGCCCATGATCTTCGCCTGGTGGGCCTCGGGAAGGCCCTGGATGGCGTCGACGTACGAGGTCGGCTGGGCCAGCCCCTCGGGGTGCGGGTAGTCGGAGCCGAAGAGCACCCGGTCCACGCCGATCAGGTCCACGAGGTCGCCCAGGTTCTCCTCGTAGAACGGGCTGACATGGATGCTGTCCTTGACCGCCTGTACCGGGTCGCCGAGGAACTGCTCGGGCATCTTCTTGTACACGTCGGCGAGTTGGTCGAGCAGCGGGGCCACCCAGGAGGAGCCGTTCTCGATCAGCGCGATCTTCAGTCCCGGGTGACGGAACAGTGCGCCGTGGCACACCCAGGAGGCCACCGCGTCCTGGATCGGCCGCCACTCGTTGACCTGTCGGAAGGCGTTCGACTTGAACGGCAGCATCTCGGCGGAGCTGCCCTCCCAGTCGTTGGCGTACCGGGAGTAGCCGCTGTCGGAGGAGTGCATCGCGACGAGCACCCCGGTCTCCACGACCCGCTTCCAGAACGGGTCGAACTCCTCCACCGCGAAGGACCGCGAGCCGCCGTACCCGGGAACCGGCGCGGGCCGGACGAGAATGGCCTTCGCGCCGCGCTCCACGGCCCAGTTGAGCTCCGCGATCGCCTTCTCGACGATCGGCAGGGTGATCACCGGGGTGGTGAAGATCCGGTCCTTGTAGTTGAACTGCCAGGTTTCGTACAGCCACTCGTTGAGCGAGTGGATCACGGCGTGGATGAGCTCCGGGTGGTGCCGCATCCGCTCCTCGATGAGGCTCGCGAGCGTCGGGAACATCAGGGTGCGCTGTACGCCGAGCTCGTCCAGCAGCTCCAGGCGGGGCCCCGGTTCACGGTAGGCGGGGATCGAGCGCATCGGCTCGCCGAAGATCTCCCGGCGGGACTTGCCGTCCGGGTTGCCCACGCGGAAGTACTCCTCCATCGCGCCCGGGCAGGCGACCACCTCGAAGGTGGGGTTGGGGATGTAGTCGCTGATCTGGCCGAGGATCGCGATCTTCGTACGGCCGCGGACCTGCACGTACTCGATCGCTCCCGCGTACTGCTTCGGGAGGAACTTGGTCAGCGCCTCCTCGGTCTCGTACAGGTGGTTGTCCGCGTCGAAGAGCGGATACGGCAGCGCACGCGAAGACATGAGACCCTCCTTTGCGATTTGAGAGAATCATATTCTCATCAATTGCGTACGGCAATGTCCTGCCGGAGTCGGAACTTCTGCACCTTGCCGCTCGCCGTGCGCGGGAACTCCGCCACCTCGTGCAGCTCCTCGGGCCACTTCTGCCGGGCCAGACCCACCTGGGCGAAGTGGGCGCGCATCGCGTCGAGCGAGGGGAGGGGGTGTCCGGGCAGCATGCGCAGGAACCCGGCCGCGTGCTCGCCGAGCCGTGCGTCGGGGGCGGCCACCACCGCTGCCTCCGCGACACCGGGCAGGGAGAGGAGCACCTCCTCGACCTCCATCGCGCTGATGTTCTCGCCGCCCCGGATGATGATGTCGGCCTTGCGGCCGGTGATGGTCAGATAGCCGTCCGCGTCCAACTCGCCCATGTCGCCTGTGTGATACCAGCCGTCGTCGTCGAACGCCCGCGCCGTCAGGGCCGGGTCGGTGTAGCCGAGGCACAGGTCCGGACCCCGGCTGAGGATCTCGCCGTCCTCGGCGAGCCGTATCTCCACGCCCGGCAGCGCGTCCCCGTCCGTGAACAGCCGCTTGGGCTCGGGAGCGGTGTGCCGGGAGGAGGTGATCGAGGGGTGCTCGGTGCTGCCGTAGGCCCGGAAGACATGGATGCCGAGACCGGCCAGCCGTGTGGTCACGGCCGCCGGCACGGACGAACCGCCGAGCCCCGCGTAGCGCAGATGGCGCAGATGGCCGGTGGTGAAGTCCGGGTGGTCGAGAAGGCTGGTGACGTAGTACGGCGCACCGCCCCCGATGTGGAGTCCGTGGCCGGTCATCAGGCGCAGGGCCTGAGCGGGGTCCCAGATGTCGGTGAGGTTGACGGGTGTGCCGTCCAGGACCGGGATCAGGAAGGCGTTCACCATGCCGATGAAGTGGCCGACAGGGGCCGCGGTGAGCTGGTCGCCCCGGTCGGGCGGATAGCTGGCGGCGAGCTGACGGGTCTCGTGGCCGAGGGTCTGATGGCTGTGGAGGACGCCCTTCGGGTCCCGGGTCGTGCCGGAGGTGAAGGCGATGAGGGCGGCGGAGGCCGGGTCGGCCGGGAGCGTTGCGGTGAGGGGTTCGTCGCTCAGCAGCTCCTCGAAGTCCTGGGCCCGCGGCTCGTGTCGGGCGGTGGGGCCCACCACGCCCACCACGGGCACGTTCGCGCAGAGGTCCGGCTGGAACTCCAGCCGCCCGAACCGCTCGGCGGTGACGAAGGCGCTGGGCTCGACGGCGTCGAGGATGTAGCCGACCTCCTTGCGCCCGTAGAAGTGGACGATCGGCACGACGGTCGCCCCGAGGAACGCCGACGCCCAGAACACCGCGGCGGCCTCCATCCAGTTGGGCAGCTGGAAGGCGACCGTGTCGCCCGGACCGACGCCCCGCTCGCGCAGTCCGGCCGCGAGCCGGCGCGCGACCTCCTCGACGTCCCGGAAGGTGCCCCACCAGGGACGGGCGGCCGAGTGGACCCGGAACTCGGTGTCCGGCGCCGCCGCCAGGCCCCGCGTCAGCAGGTCACCGATCGTGTCCCGGGTCCACCACCCCTCGGCCGTGTAGCGCTCGGTCAACTCGACTGGGATCTTTCGCATCTGCGGCTACCTCCAGTACTGCGGCGGCTCTTCGAGGCATCGGAAGGCGTCAGGGTTGCGGCGACCTGCGGCGCATACGCTATTCTCGCAATTGGAGAATGCCAATATCCCCCGGGGGTAATCGAGTGATCGACCTCGAACTGGACGATGGCCTGGCCGTTCTCACGATCGACCGCCCCCACGCCCGCAACGCCATCTCGCTCGCCACCATGGACGAGTTGGAGAAGGCCCTCGACGCGGCGGCCGGCGCGCGGACCCTGGTGATTCGGGGAGCCGGGGACCGGGCCTTCGTCTCCGGGGGAGACCTCAAGGAACTCGCCGCGATCCGCACCGAGGAGGACGCGGCGGCGATGGCCTGGCGGATGCGCGGCATCTGCGACCGGATCGCCGCCTTCCCCGCACCCGTCGTCGCCGCCCTGAACGGCCATGCCCTCGGCGGTGGGGCCGAGGTGGCGGTCGCCGCCGACATCCGCGTCGCCGCCGCCGACATCAGGATCGGCTTCAACCAGGTGACGCTCGCGATCATGCCCGCCTGGGGCGGCGCCGAACGGCTCGCCGCACTGATCGGCCGCGGCCGCGCGCTGATGCTCGCCGGCACCGGAACGCTGCTCTGCGCCGACGAGGCGCACACTCTCGGCCTGATCGACCGCGTACTGCCCCGGGCCGACTTCGACGAAGGATGGCGTACGCTCGCCCGTTCCCTCGCCACCGGCCCGGCGGCGGAGATCAAACGCGTGGTGGACGAGGGCACTTCGGCCGACGAGGCGGTCCGCGCCTTCGCGCGGCTGTGGGCCGCCGACGCGCACTGGGAGGCGGCGGACCGGGCGATGACCCGCGGAAAGTGACCGATGCCCGGCCTTCCGGGACCGGTACGGGGTGAGAGCCGTGCGGCGGGCGACGCGTGAGGATCGCCTCGCCCGCCGACTCCCCCCTGCCGGTCAGGTGTTGCGCCCGCCGTTGACCCCGATGATCTGGCCGGTGATGTAGCCCGCCTCCTCCGACACCAGGAAGGAGCAGGCCGCCGCGATGTCCTCGGGCCGTCCCGGCCGCCGTACCGGAGTGCGTTCCGCGTGGTGGTCCACCGAGCCGCCGAGCAGCCCCTGTTCCTCGGAGGCGCGCAGCATCGGTGTGTCGATGAAACCGGGTGGAATGGTGTTCACGGTGATCCCCACCGGACCGAGTTCCAGGGCGAGGGACTTGGTGAAGCCCACCAGGCCGGCCTTCGAGGCGACGTAGTGCGCCATGTACGGCTGCCCCGAATGCGTGCTGGACGACGAGATGTTGACGATCCGCCCCCACCCGGCTTCCTTCATGTCCGGCACGACCGCCTGGCAGAGGTAGAACGGGCCGTTGAGGTTCACGGCCATGATCCGGTCCCAGGTCGCGTCGGCGATCTTCAGGAAGGGGTCGAAGCCGGTGACCCCCGCGTTGTTGACGAGCACCAGCACCGGCCCGCCCAGGAGCTCCCGGACCCGCTGCACGGCGGTGTTCACCTGCGCCCGGTCGGACACGTCCACGCCCCCGAGGGCGACCGCCTCATGGCCCTTCTGCCGCGACTCGTCGGCCACCCGCTCGGCGGCCGCCTCGTTCAGATCGAGTACCCCGGTGGCGAAGCCGTCCTCCGCGAGCCGCTGGGAGATCGCCCGCCCGATGCCCGAACCGCCACCCGTGACCAGGGCCACTCGCCGCTCGCTCATGCCACCGCCTCCTCGCCCAGCAGCGAGGTGCGGTGCATGAGACGGGCGGAGGCCTCTCCGTAGGGGAGAGCGCGGTGCAGCATTCCGGTGTTGTCCCAGATGACGAGGTCGCCCTGGCGCCAGCGGTGCCGGAGGGTGAAGCGCGGCGCGGTGGCGTGGTCGAGCAGCCGGTCGAGCAACTCCCGTCCCTCGGCCGCCGTACGGCCCACGACCTCGCCGGCCGTGGCGCCGATCAGCAGGGACTTGCGCCCGCTGCCGCGGGTCCAGACGAGCGGGTGCTCGCGTGCGGGGCTGCGGTCCCAGGCCGCCCGCTCACCGGGGGTGGGGTGCGGCGTCACCAGGAGCTGGGAGGCGGCGAAACTGTGCACCACGCGCAGACCGTCCAGCTCCTTCTGCTCCGCCTCCGACAGCGCCTCGTAGGCGGCGAAGGCGTTGGCGAACTCGGTGTCGCCGTCGTCGTCCCCCGAGATCTGCCGGGCCGTCAGAAGGGTCGCCTTGTTGGGTACTTGCTCCGTGGTGCCGTCGATGTGCCAGTGGAACGTGGACTCGCGGTAGGCGGCCAGCGGGCTCTTCGACGGGTCGCGGGTGATCCGCTGGATCTCCCGGTAGGCCGGGTGGCCGCCCATCGGCAGCGGCACGACCTCGCCGAGCAACCGGCTGAACGCCACCAGATCGTCGTCGTCGACGTCGGCCTCGCGGTAGATCACCACCCCGCGCCGTTCCAGCGCGGCCAGGCATTCCTCCGCGACGCCCCGGTCGACCAGACGGCTCCCGGAGAGGCCGGAGATCTCGACGCCGGTGGTGGGGGTGAGTTCGGTGACGGTGACGGGCATTCGTGGGCGGCCCTTCTCTCGGATCCGTAAAAGCATCTTCTCTCTTAGAGAGAATGACGTTTCCGATTCAGGCTACTCCGTCGGTGCGCAGCTGCGCCATCTCCGGGGAGGGAGCGATACGGCGTGGCAGCAGCAGCGGTGTGGCCAGCAGGAGGACGCCGGCGACGGCAAGCGCCGTGCGCGGCCCGGTCAGGCCGGCCAGCAGCCCCCACAGGGCGGTGAGAGCGGCGGTCGTCGCCTTGCCGGTGACCGACCAGGCGGCGAGGACCCGGGACACCCGGCCGGTGTCCGTCTGCTGGAGGCGGTAGGTGGTGTACACCGGGTTGAAGACGGCGCTGGAGGTGATCACTCCCAGTTCCACGATCATGACGAGCGCCAGCCCCGGGACACCGGGCCGCACGAAGGCGAGCCCGAGCGGCCAGCACGCGCGCACCACCCCGGACACCCGCAGCACCCGGAACTGCCCGTACCGCGCCACGAGCCGCCGGGCCAGCCGCGAACCGAGCAGACCGCCGAGACAGGGCACGGAGAAGGCGAGCCCGTACTGCCAGGGCGCGAAGCCGAGATCGCCGACCATCAGTACCGCGAGCAACGGAAGCGCCACCATGATCAGGCCGTTGACCAGGAGCACGTTGAAGAACAGCGGGCGCAGCAGCGGATGGGCGAGGATGTAGCGCCAGCCTTCGAGCAGACCGCCCGCGGGCGCCGGTCCCGTCCGTTCCGGGCGCGACTCCGTCCCGCCGATCCGCCGGAGCCCGAGGGCCGACAGCAGATAACTGACCGCGTCGGCCACTACGGTCGCCACCGGCCCGAACACTCCGATCGCCGCCCCGCCGAGCGGAGGTCCCAGTACGGTGGCGGTCCACTGGGTCGACTCGAAGCGGGCGTTCGCGGTGAGCAGGTCCCGGGCCGGCAGCAGCGACTTGAGGAACGCGCCGCTCGCCGCGAGGAAGCCGATGTCGGCCGCGGCGACGACGACGGACACAACCAGCAGTTGTACGAAGCTGAGTCCCCCCGCCGCGAAGGAGACCGGGATGGTGAGCAGCGCCAGGAACCGGACCAGGTCCATGGCCATCATCACGGGCCGCTTGCGGCGGAACTCCACCCACGGCCCGAGCGGCACCGCCACCGCCGCCCCGACCGCGAGCCCGGCGGCCTTCAGCAGTGCCACCTCGGTCGCCCCGGCATGCAGGACGATCACCGCGATCAGTGAGAACGCGTCGAAGGCGAGCTGGGTGCCGAGTGTGCTGACCGAGTACGCCGCCCACAGCCACCCGAACCGCCGCCCCAGCGCCTGCCCGCCCCGCATGCCCGTCTCCCCGCCTCGCCCGCATTCCGACCGGCGACATCAAAGCCGGTCACGAGGCGACGGGGCAAACAACCGACACGCACGACACCCCACAACCAGAAGTTGTGGGAGAGGCGCATGCCGAACGTTGTAGAAAGGGCCTGTGGATCTCGACGCAGTGCGCACCTTCGTGGCCGTGGCGGACGCCGGACGGTTCCGGGAGGCCGCCCTCGCCCTCTCGGTCACCCAGCAGGCCGTCTCCAAGCGGGTGGCCGCCCTGGAGAAGGATCTGGAGGTACGGCTGTTCACCCGCACGGCACGTGGCGCGAGCCTCACCGTCGACGGACATGTCTTCCTTCCCCACGCCCGCGACCTGCTGCGGGCCGAGGAACGGGCGGCGGACTCGGTGCGCCCCGGCCGGCGCGCCCTGCGCGTCGACGTCATCGGCCGCAGGCTCGCGCCCGCCGACCTGGTCCGCGACTTCCATCGCGCCCACCCCGCAACTGCCCTCGACGTCGTGACCCTGTTCGACGCCGACGCGGCTCTCACCGCCGTCCGCTCCGGCAGCATCGACGCGTCCTTCCGCGCCCTCACCCTGCCCGCACACCAACTGCCCGACGGCATCGAGGCCGCCCGCGTCCACGACGAACCGATCGAACTGCTCACGGGCCCCACCCACCCGCTCGCCGCCGCCCGCACCCTCACCCCGGCCCAACTGGCCGGGCACCGCATCTGGATGCCCGGCAACGTCGCCGGCACCGAGTGGGCGGTCTTCTACGACGACCTCGCCGCGGCCTTCGGGTTCACCATCGAGGTCACCGGGCCCGACTTCGGCACCGAGCCGCTGCTCGACACCATCGCCGACTCACCGCTGCTCGGGACCTTCGTCGGCGCCCGGACCCGCTTCGTCTGGCCCGCCCACCACGACCTGCGCCGCATCCCGCTGCACGGCCCGACACCGGTCTACCCCCACTCGCTCATCTGGCGCGCCGACAACCCCCACCCCGCCCTGACCGCCCTCCGCGCCCACCTCGGCACCCTCCGCCCCGCGCGCGAGACCTGGACCCCGAAATGGGCCCGGTAGCCCAGCAGGACGGGCACGGGCCCGTTCGCGGTGCCCGCTGAAGGACCCGCCCCTACGTCACCGCCCCCGCCGCCTTCAGCGCCAGGATCCGGTCCCAGTCCAACCCCAGCTCCATCAGGATCTCCTCGGTCTGCGCGGCGAACTCCGGCGCCGCCCCCAACTCGGGTGCGGCGACATCGAACTGCACCGGACTCGCGGCGAGTTCGAGCTCCCCGGCCCGCACCAGGTACTCGTTGGCCCGCACCTGGGCGTCCGAGCCCACCTGCAGGGAGTCCTGTACGGGGGCCCAGGGCCCGGCAAGGGTGGCGAACCGCTCGGTCCACTCGGCGAGGGTGCGGCCGGCGATCGCCTCGCGCAGGAGCTTGACCGCTTCCCCGGTGTTCGAGGCGATGTCGGCGGCGGTCGCGAACCGCGGGTCCTCGGCCAGCTCGGGCCGGTCGATGTGCCGGCACACGTCCGCCCAGAACTTGCCCGGCTGCATCATCACAAAGGCCAGATAGCGGCCGTCGGCCGTGCGGTACAGCCCGGACAGCGGGTTGACGGGGGAGCCGTGCGCCCCGAGCGCGGGCGCCACCATGGGCTTGTCGAGGTGCACGGAGAGGGCGATTCCGTGCCCGAGGGACCAGACACCGCTGCCCAGCAGGGAGACGTCCACCACCGACGCCTCACCGGTCCGCTCCCGCTTCAGCAGGGCCGCCGCGATGCCGCCGGCGAGGTTCGTGCCGGAGATGGTGTCGCCGTAGGCGGGCCCCGGAGGCGGGATCATGCCCTCGGTTCCCGGCGGAGTGAGGCTGGCCGCCGTACCGGCCCGTGCCCAGAACGCCGTCATGTCGTACCCGCCCTTGTCCGCCTCCTGCCCACGCGGGCCGAGCGCACTGCCCCGGGCGTAGACGATCCGCGGATTCACCGCGCGGATGTCGTCCACGTCGATGCCGAACTTCCGCCGCGCCGAGGGGAGGAAGCTGGTCAGGAACACGTCCGCCCGCCGGGTCAGGTCGTGGAGCACCTCCCTGCCCTCCGGCCGCGCCATGTCCAGGCCGATGCTGCGCTTGCCCCGGTTGGCGTGCTCGACGTTGGGGTTGGGATCGCCCTCCACCTTGAAGGTGCCGGTCTGGCGCAGCCCGCGCTGGGGATCGCCGTTGACCGCGTGCTCCACCTTGATGACGTCGGCGCCCCAGTCGGCGAGAACGGCACCGGCCGACGGCACGAAACCGTACATCGCCACTTCGAGAACCCGGATTCCGTCCAGCGGGCCGCTCATCCGACGACCTCCCCGAAGGTCTTGCGCTCCATGAACTCCTCCAGACCGTCGACGCCCTTTTCCCTGCCGATGCCCGACTGCTCGTAGCCCCCGAAGGGGGTGTCGGGGAAGAAGTAGTTGCCGCCGTTGACACTGAACGTGCCGGTGCGGATCCGCCGTGCTCGGCGATCCGCACGGCCTCGTCCTCGTCGTCGTAGGGGATCACCGCGAGGACCGGTCCGAAGACCTCCTCCCGGGCCGGCTCGCTGCCCGGGTCGACGCCGCGCGAGCGGCGTCGGCGTGTAGAAGAACCCGGGGTCCACGCGTTTGCCGCCGGTGATCAGCGTGGCGCCCGCCGCCACCGCCCGCCGCACCATGCCGTCGACCTTGTCGCGCCGGCGCTCGCTGATGAGCGGGCCCATGCAGGTGCGCGGATGTGCGGGATCCCCGTACCGCACCCGCTCCAGGTCCGCCGCGACCTGCTCGACGATCGCGTCGTGGTGTCGGCGCGGCACCAGCATCCGGGAGGTGATGGCGCAACTCTGGCCCGCGTGCGGGCAGATCATGTACGCCGCGTACCGCGCGGCACCGGCGAAGTCGGCGTCGTCCAGGACGATCAGGGCCGATTTGCCGCCGAGTTCGAGGAAGACCCGCTTCACCGTGGAGCTCGCGGCGGCCATGACACGGCGGCCGGTGGCCGTGGAGCCGGTGAAGCTGACCAGGTCGATGTCCCGGTGCGTGGTGAGCAGTTCGCCGATCGCCGGGTCGGAGGAGGTGAGGACGTTGACCACGCCCGGCGGTATGTCCGTGTGCTCCGCGACGAGTTCACCGAGGGCGAGGGTGATCAGCGGGGTGTCCGGGGCGCCCTTGAGGACGACCGTGCAGCCCGCGGCGAGCGCCGGAGCCAGCTTCGCCAGGGCGAGTTGGGTGGGGTAGTTGTACGGCACGATCGCCGCCAGGACCCCTCCCGCCTCCTTCTCCACCCAGCGGTGGTGTTGCCGGCCGAGGTACTCGACCTCGCCGAGATCCTCGGTGAAGGGATGTGTCCGCAGCCCGGCGTAGTGGCGGACCAGTTCCACGGGCTCGTCGAGCTGCTGGCCCTGGGTGAGCATGCGGGGCGCGCCCACCTCGGCGATCGTCAACTCGCGCAGCTCTTCCAGATGTTCGGTGAGCGCGCCGTGGAGCTGGTCGAGGCAGTGGACACGGAAGTCCCGGTCCCTCGCCCAGCCGGTGGAGTCGAAGGCCCGGCGGGCCGCC
This sequence comes from Streptomyces sp. NPDC005648, assembly GCF_040605395.1. Taxonomy (NCBI): domain Bacteria; kingdom Bacillati; phylum Actinomycetota; class Actinomycetes; order Kitasatosporales; family Streptomycetaceae; genus Streptomyces; species Streptomyces sp. NPDC005648. Next base: position 17,768 of record NZ_JBEXCS010000100.1, read on the forward strand.
GCCACGGCCGCCTCGGCCTGCTCGGTCGTGGCGTCGGGGGCGTGGCCCAGGACCTCCCCGGTGGCGGGGTTGAGCGTACTGGACGTCCGCCGGGCGTCGACGAGCTGGCCGTCGACGAGCAGACGACGTGCGGATCCGGTGCCGGTCGGCGCGCTGTGCGGGAGTGGCATCCCGTTCCCTTCCCGACGGTGGAGCAGAGCGGCGGAAACTGAGTTCTCGATTTTGAGAACCATACCTGGAGGCGAAGTCACCGTCACGACCTCGGCGTCTGCTGATCCGCCTCGGTCCCGACGTGACACAAAGTCGCCACAGGGGACTTCCGGGTATCAGGTCTTGAAAGTATGGTTCTCGCATTCGGAAGGGAGATTCTTGTGATCGGAGTCGTGGGCGCCGGTCGGATGGGCCGCCCGATGGTGCGACGGCTCGCCGAGGCGGGTCACGAGGTGCGCGTCCTGGGCCGGACGGCCGAGTCCCGCCGCGCGCTCGCCCAGGAACCGGCACAGGTCGTCCCCGAGGTCGCGCAGGCCGGCGAAGGCGCCGCCGCCGTACTGGTCTGCGTCCACGACGATCGGCAGGTGCGCGAGGTCTGCCTCGACAGCGGTCTACTGGCGGCCATGCCCTCCGGCAGCGTCCTCGTCGTGCACACCACCGGCAGCCCCCGCACCGTGGAAGCCGTCGCCGACCGGGCCGCGGCCCACGGCGTCGGTGTGGTCGACGCCCCCGTCAGCGGCGGCCCGCCCGATGTGGCGGCCGGCCGGATCACCCTCTTCGTCGGCGGCGACGACGACACCGTCGCCCGTGTCCGGCCCGTGCTGCGCACCTACGGCGACCCCGTACTGCACGTCGGCGCGCTCGGCACCGGCCAACGCGTGAAGCTCGTCAACAACACGGTCTTCGCCGCCCAGATCGGACTGCTCTCCCACGCGGCCCGGCTCGGCGCCGACTTGGGCCTCGACGAGAGGCTCCTGCTGGACGCCCTCACCCACGGCAGCGCGTCGAGCCGCGCGCTCGCCGGTGTCGTACGACACGGCTCGGTCGCCGAATTCGCCCGCAGCACAAGCGAGTTCCTCGGCAAGGACCTCGACGTCGTCCGCGCGGTCGCCGGTGAACTCGGCGCGGATCTCGGCGCCCTCGCCCCCGCCCTCGACGCCCTGTCCGACGCTACGGAGGCCGCGAGGGGACGCGCGGCCGCACGTGCGGTAGCGGCCACACATGCCGTCGCCGCCACAAGTGCGGTAGCGGCGGCCACGAGTTCGGGCGCGGGCACGGGCTGAAGAACCACCACGGAAGAAGGGACACCGTCCATGGGACGAGTCGAAGGCAAGGTCGCGTTCATCACCGGCGCGGCCCGCGGGCAGGGGCGCAGCCACGCCGTGCGGCTGGCCGAGGAGGGCGCGGACATCATCGCGGTGGACATCTGCCGCGACTTCGAGACGGTGCGCTACCCGATGGCCACCCTGGAGGACCTCAAGGAGACCGCCAGCCTGGTCGAGGAACAGGGGCGGCGCGTCGTCGCCCGCCAGGCCGACGTACGGGACACCGCGCAGCTGCGCGAGGCCCTGGAGGCGGGCCTCGCCGAACTCGGCGGCCTGGACATCGTGGTGGCGCAGGCGGGCATCGCGCCGCTGCGCGGCGAGCCCAAGCTGCAGGCCTGGTGCGACGCCATCGACGTCGACCTGATCGGCACCATCAACACCATCCAGGTCTGTCTGCCGCATCTGCGCGAGAGTGCCTCGGTCATCGCCACCGGCTCGACCGCCGCCCTCATGGACCACGGCATCGTCCAGACCCCGGGCAACAACCCGGGCGGCGCCGGCTACGCCTACGCCAAGCGGGCCCTGTCGGAGTACGTCCATGAACTCGCCCGCAACCTGGCGCCGTTGAAGCAGCGGGCCAACGTACTGCACCCCACCAACGTCGACACCCACATGCTGCAGAACGAGTCGATGTACGAGTCCTTCCGGCCCGATCTCGAACATCCCACCCGGGCGGACGCCGAGCCGGCGTTCGGCGTGCAGCAGGCCATGCCGATCCCGTTCGTGGAGCCCCGGGACATCAGCAACGCGCTGCTGTTCCTCGCCTCCGACGAGGCCCGCTACATCACCGGCACCCAGCTGCGGGTCGACGCCGGCGGCTACATCAAGTGGTACGACTGGCGCCGCTGAGCGGCGCGCACCCCACCGAACAGGAAGGCGAAGCCGTGAAGGTCCGCGTCGATCCGGAGCGCTGCCAGGGCCACACGCTCTGCTGGATGACCGCTCCGAAGTCGTTCCAGCTGGACGAGGTCGACGGCCACTCCTCGGCCGTCAGCGAGGACGTACCGGCCGACCAGGAGGACGACGTACGGGAAGCCGCGCACTCGTGCCCGGAACGGGCCATCCAGATCTTCTGAAAGGGGAAGGCCCGTGACCGAGGCACTCAGCGACGACGACCGCAAGAAACACCGGGTGCACTTCGACCGGCACACGCCCGAGTACCGCCACCGGTTCGAGGAGACCACCCACGAACTGCACGCCAAGTGCCCGATCGCCTGGACGGACACCCATGGCGGCCACTGGGTCGCCAGCGGCAACCGCGAGGTCTTCGAGCTGGCCCGCTCCGCCGAGTTCCTCTCCAACGACCATGACGTCAAGGGCGAACGGCGCGGCTACAAGGGCATCACCATCCCCTCGCCGCCCCGCGCCAGGGAGACCCAGGGAGGGTTCCTGGAGATGGACCCACCCGGACAGCGGCACTACCGCCAGACCCTCAACCCCTACCTCTCCCCGGCGGCCGTCAGCCGCTGGATCCCCTTCGTCGACGAGGTCGTACGCGCCTGTCTCGACGAGAGGATCGAGGAAGGCCGGATCGACTTCGTCGACGACCTCGCCAACATCGTGCCGGCCGTCCTCACCCTCGCCATGCTGGGCATCCCGCTCAAGGACTGGACCGTCTACAACGAACCGGCCCACGCCTCCGTCTACACCCCGCCCGACTCGCCCGACCTGCCGCGGGTCGAGGAGCTCAGCCGGAACATGGGCCGCTCCCTCTACACGGCCATCCTGGAGATCCGCGACAGGCCCAGGCCCGGTCTGATCGACGCGCTGGTGCACGCCCGGATCGACGGAAGGACCCCGCCCGACGACGAGTTGACCGGCGTCCTCGCCCTTCTCATCGGCGGCGGCTTCGACACGACCACGGCGCTCACCGCGCACGCCCTGGAGTGGCTGTCGGAGAATCCCGCTGAGCGGGACCGGCTCAGCCGCGAGCGCGACACTCTGCTGGACTCGGCGACCGAGGAGTTCCTGCGCTACTTCGCTCCCGCTCCGGGGGACGGCCGTACGATCTCCGCCGACTGCGAGATCGCCGGACAGAAGTTCGAGGAGGGTGAACGGTTGTGGCTGTCCTGGGCGATGGCCAACCGCGACCCGTCCGTCTTCCCCGACCCCGACCGGGTCCACCTCGACCGCAAGGGCAACCGGCACTCCAGCTTCGGCCTCGGCATCCACCGGTGCATCGGTTCGAACGTCGCCCGTACGGTGTTCAAGCGCATGGTCACGGCCGTACTGGACCGTATGCCGGACTTCCGCTGCGACCCCGGGGGCACCGTCCACTACGAGACCATCGGCATCATCCAGGGCATGCGCCACCTCCCGGCGACCTTCACGCCCGGCAAGCGGCTCGGCCCCTCCCTCGACGAGACCCTGGAAAAGCTCCAGCGAGCCTGCGACGAGCAGGATCTCGCCGCCCCGGTGACCGTACGCCCGGCCCGGGCCGACACCGGGCGCTGAGACGGAGGAGTGAGCGGTGGCCGCAGCGCCGGGGCGCCCCCTGCCCCTGATCACCGAACAGAACGAGTTCTACTGGACGTCAGGGGCGGACGGCACACTGCGCATCCAGGAGTGCACCTCGTGCACGGCCCTGATCCACCCGCCCCAGCCGGTCTGCCGGTACTGCCGCGGCCGGACCATGGGCGTACGGGCCGTCTCCGGCCACGCGACCCTCATCGGCTTCACCGTCAGCCACCGCTTCAGCCTTCCCGGGCTTCCCGCGCCGTACGTCGTCGCCCAGGTCGCTCTGGAGGAGGACCCGCGCGTCCGCCTCACCACCAACGCCGTCGAGTGCGAGCCGGACGAACTCGCCCTCGGTATGCGGATGGAGGTGGTCTTCGAGGAGGCGGGTGACGTCTGGCTGCCCCTGTTCCGCCCGACGGCCGAGCAGGGCGAGCCGGCGGCACTGCCCGAGGACGAGGTGGGGCCGGGATCAGTGCTATGTCACATACCACCGATGGTCACCCGGCAGAAATTCGAGGACAGAGCCGCCCTCACCGGCATCGGCGCCTCACGCCTCGGCCGCCGGCTGATGGTCCCCCCGCTCTCCCTCACCGTGGAGGCCTGCGAGGCCGCGGTCGCCGACGCCGGTCTCACCCTCGACGACATCGACGGCCTGGCCACCTACCCGGGCGCCGGGGCGTACGGCGGCTTCGCCGAAGGCGGTGTCACGGCACTGGAGTCGGCCCTCGGTATCCGTCCCACCTGGTACAACGGCGGCGGGGAGACCTTCGGCCCCGGAGGCTCCCTGATCGCGGCGATGCTCGCGGTGGCCGGCGGCCTCGCCCGCCATGTGCTCTGCTTCCGCACCCTCTGGGAGGCCAGCTACGGCGAGCTGGTCAGACAGGGCAGGATCACGGTCCCCGCCTCCGACGCCGGCTGGCTCAAGCCCTTCGGTGCGATCTCCGCCGCCCACACCCTCGCCCAGAACGCCCAGCGCCACTTCCACCGCTATGGCACCACCCGCGAGACCCTCGGCTGGATCGCGCTGAACCAGCGCGCCAACGCTGCCCTCAACCCCACCGCCATCTACCGCGACCCACTGACGATGGACGACTACCTCCAGGCCCGCCCCATCACCACACCCTTCGGCCTCTACGACTGCGACGTCCCCTGCGACGGAGCCGTCGCCGTCGTCGTCTCGGCCGTCGAAACCGCCCGCGACCTCGCCAAGCCACCGGTCCTCGTGGAGGCCGTCGGCACCCGGATCACCGAACGCATCGAGTGGGACCAGTCCACCCTCACCCATGAACCCCAGGTGCTCGGCCAGTCCGCCCACCTGTGGACCCGCACCACCCTGCGCCCCGAGGACGTCGACGTCGCCCAGCTCTACGACGGCTTCACCTTCAACTGCCTGTCCTGGATAGAGGCGTTGGGCTTCTGCGGCATCGGCGAGGGGAAGGACTTCCTGGACGGCGGGAAGAACATCGCCCGGGACGGCGTACTGCCCCTCAACACCCATGGCGGTCAGCTCTCCCACGGCCGCACCCACGGCATGGGTCTCGTCCACGAGGCGATCGTCCAACTGCGGGGCGAGGGCGGGGACCGCCAGGTTTCCGGAGTCCGGGTCGCCGTGGTCAGCACCGGCGGTCTCGCACCCAGCGGGGTCCTTCTCCTCAGGACGGACACGTGACCGACAGCCACCACGACATCGTGCCCGGCGCCGTCGAGGTCGACGGCATCTCCCTGTCGTACAGGGCGAGTTGGGTACGCGACCCACGGGCCGTCGTCCTCGCTCTGCACGGCGGCGGCACCACCTCGACGTACTTCGACTGCCCCGACCACCCGCGCCTCTCCCTGCTCCGCACCGCCGCCGCCCTCGGCTTCGGCGTCATCGCCCTGGACCGTCCGGGCTACGGCGCCTCCCTGCGCCACGCCGCCCGACTCACCGATCCCGCGAGGCGGGTCGACCTCACCCACGCGGCGCTGGACCGCCTGCTCGCGTCCCGCCCCGTCGGTGCGGGCGTCTTCCTCATGGCCCACTCCGCGGGCAGCGAACTCGCCGTCCGCATGGCCGCCCACCCGCGCGGAACCGGGCTGCTCGGCCTGGAGATCGCCGGCACCGGGCGCCACCACCACCCGCGTTCCGTCGGCTTCCTGGAGGGCGGCGACGAGGATCTGCGCCCGCAGGGCCGGGCCCGTGCCCGGCTCCGTGAAGCCCTGTGGGGACCGGGGCACCTGTACCCGTCCGACGTCCTCGGCGGCGCCGGCATCGCCGCCGCCTCGCCCGCGTACGAGTCCGCCGCCCGTGCATGGCGTTACGAGTTCCCGGAGTTGGCGGGCCGTGTGCGGGTGCCCGTGCAGTTCAGCCTCGGCGACCACGAGGAGGTCTGGAGCTCCGGGCCCGAGGCCCTGGCCGACATCGCCTCGCTCTTCACCGCGTCCCCTCGCGTACGCGTCAATGAACAGCCCGACAGTGGGCACAATCTGAGCCTCGGGCATGCGGCCCGGGCCTACCACCTGAGAGTGCTGTCATTCGCGGAGGAGTGCGCGGTGATCCGGGAGGCCCACCTCGCCGCGCCTCCACGACAAGGGAGAGCGGGATGAACGAAACGGATGCCGTCGCGGCTCTGCTGCGTCTGGTCCTGGGCGTCGTCATGATCGCGCACGGCTGCAACCACTGGCGCGGCGGAGGCCGTATCGCGGGCACGGCCCGCTGGTTCACCGGCCTCGGCCTCACCCACGGCATCCTGCAGGCGTGGCTCAGCGTGCTCACCGAGATCGGCGCGGGCGTCCTGCTGCTGGCCGGCCTGCTCACCCCGCTGGCCTGCGCGGCCGTGATCTCGGTGATGCTGGTCGCGGGTCTGCTCGCCCACCGCCCCAACGGGTTCTTCGTGTTCAAGGAGGGCTACGAGTACGTCCTCACACTCTCCGTCGTCGCACTGGCGCTGGCCGTGCTCGGACCCGGCGGCGCCTCCGTGGACGAGGCGGCCGGCATCGAGGTGACCGGCTGGGCGGGCGGCGGGATCGCACTCGGTGTAGCCGTCGTGGCGACCGCCGGTCTGCTCGCCACCTTCTGGCGCCCGAGGCCTTCCGCCCCGGAACCGGCGGCGGCCCCCGATCCCGTCGAGCAGGAGGCGACGTGATACGCGTCGGATTCATCGGTCTGGGCAGCCAGGGCGCTCCCATGGCCCGCAGGATCATCGAAGCGGGCCATGAGACGACCCTGTGGGCCCGTCGCCCCGCCACCCTCGTGCCCTTCGCCGACACCCCCGCGAAGCGCGCCGCGTCGCCCGCGGACCTCGCCTCGGTCAGCGACCTGGTCTGTGTCTGCGTGGTGGACGACGCGGACGTCGAGGAGGTCCTCACCGGTGAGCACGGCGTCCTGTCCGGCTTGCGCAGGGGCGGGGTGATCGCCGTGCACAGCACCGTCCACCCCGACACCTGCCGCCGTCTCGCGGACCGGGCCCGCACCCATGGCGTCACCCTGGTCGACGCCCCCGTCAGCGGGGGAGGTCCACGGGCCGCCGAGGGCAGGCTGGTCGTCATGGTCGGGGGCGAGCCCGGCACGGTCGCCTACTGCCGTCCGGTGTTCGCCACCTACGGCGATCCCGTCGTCCACACCGGCCCGCTGGGCACCGGACAGGTGGCGAAGCTCCTCAACAACCTGCTGTTCACGGCCAACCTGGCGACGGCCGCCGACACCCTCGCCCTCGGCCGCGACCTCGCCGTCGACCCCGCCGCGCTCGCCCTGATCCTCGGCAGGGGCAGCGCGGCCAGCTTCGCCCTGGACCGCGTCGCCTCCGCCGGCGCCACCCTGGACCGCATCGCCGCCCATGCGGGCCCCCTGCTCCGCAAGGACGTCCGGCTGATGACCGATGTCGCCGGGGCGGAGGGCGCCACCGCCGGCATCGTCACCGCGGCGGCGGACGCGGCGCTCGCCCTGATGAACCAGCGGCGCTCGACGGCCGGTGAGCTCTGAAGACATCGGCCGAAGCGCTCACGCCGCGTGTGCGGGTCATGTCCTGTCGTCGTCGCCGTGATCCGGCTGGTACACCCATGGCATGGCAGACGACACATCCGAAATCTTCAAGGCCGGCCAGACGGCACTGGTCGTGCCCGTGCCGGAGGCCGAACCCGCGGTCCGGGCCGCGCGGGAGCGCTACGACCCCGCCGCCCGGGCCGGTGTCCCCGCCCATGTCACCGTGCTGTTCCCCTTCCTGCACGCGTCCCTCGTCGACGACGGCACCTGCGCCACCCTGGACGAGATCATCGGACGCCACCGCTCCTTCGACGTGCGGTTCGAGGAGTGCGGCCGCTTCCCCGGCGTGCTCTATCTCGCCCCGGCCCCGGACGCCCCCTTCCGCCGGCTCACCGACTCGATCGTGGAACGCTGGCCTCAAGCCCCGCCGTACGGCGGCAAGTACGAACCCCACCCGCATCTGACGGTCGCCCAGGGCCAGGACGAGACGGTCCTCGACCGGCTCGAAGCGGACCTCCGGCCGGGTCTGCCGATCACCGCCCGGGTGCCGACGGTCGACCTGGTCGTCCACACCGGCACCGAATGGCGGCACCGCGCGTCCTTCGCCCTCCGCTAGGGCGTGTTGCGAAAGTCCCGCCTGCCGGGCGCAACACGCCCTAGCCGACCGAAACCCCTTGGCGGGCACGCCCGTCGGGCCGGTACCGTCCGGACTCCCGATCGACCGCGCCGGCGGCCGGTCCTCCCGGAGGCGAACACCATGACCACCCCGCGACCGACGACGACCCTGTGGCGCCCGACCGGCCCCGCGGAGCTGGACCTGGTCCGGGAGCTCGGCTGGCGTGCCTGGCCGCCGCGGCTGCCCGAGCAGCCGATCTTCTACCCCGTCCTCAACGAGGAGTACGCCGTCAAGATCGCCCGCGACTGGAACGTGAAGCACGACGGTGCCGGTTTCGTCACCCGCTTCGAGGTGGACACGGAGTTCCTCGGCCGCTATCCGGTGCGGCGGGCGGGCGGTGAGACGATCCTCGAACTCTGGGTGCCCGCCGAGGAGCTGGACGAGTTCAACGCCCATCTCGTCGGCGAGATCCAGGTCGTGCACGAGTTCGGATGAGGTCGGTCACGGCCGGGCCAGGTGTCGCATGGTCAGGGCCAGTTGAAGCCTGAGCCGGCCCTGTGGCGTGCGCAGCGGCCAGCCCAGCAGATGCTCGGCCTGGGTCAGACGGTCCTGGAGCGTGGAGTGGTGCACGTTGATCTCGGCCGCCGCCGCCCGCTGGCTCGCCGTCGAGGCGACCGCGTGCAGCGTCGCCAGCAGACCGGGCACCGCCGCCGTGGCCGCCTCCAGCGCCCGTACGTCGGGCGGCGGCTCGGCACCCGGTACGACGAGATCCGCGAGCAGCGCGATCCCGCCCAGCTCGTCGGCGTACACCACCCGCGGGCCGGGGTCCTGCGCGGTGCCCTCGGCGGTGAACCGCAGGGCCGTGCGCGCCGCCGCCCAGGACCGCGGGAGGTCCGGCACCGGGACGGCGGGCCCCACTCCGAGGCGGCCGGGGGGAAGGGCGCCGAGGTCGACCGCGATGCGGGGCCGGTCGTCCCCCGAGGCGAGGGCCCGTACCCGTGCCGTGGGGACGATGCCGAGCGCACGAACCGCGTGCAGCCGCGTCGGTTCGGGCACCGAGGCGTCCAGCAGGGTCTCCACCAGCGCCGGATCGTCGGCGGGGGAGGCGGGGGCGCGGCCCCGGGTGCGGTCCAGGACCAGCCGTATCGCACCGGCGGCCCGTTCGAGGATCACCGCGTCGACCACGTTCGGCCCGGTCTCCGCCCGCTCCAGCCACAGCGACGGCTCGCCGCCGGGCTCCAGCGCCGCACAGGGCCAGTCCGCGTCCGGCGGGGTGTCGGAGTCCCTGCGGACCCCGTCCGGCTCGACCCGCAGCCGTACCCGCCGGCCCGTGTCGACCAGCCGCGCCGGGCATCCGGCCAGCACGGCGGCCCCGCGCACCAGCGCCTCGAGACCGGCCCGTGTCTCGGCCAGCCGGTCGAAGTAGGAGATGACCTGCACCGCGGCCCCGGCATCCGGGTCCAGCGCGGTCAGCCGTCCCGCCAGCTCTTTCATACGCACATGGTGCGGTATGCGGCCCCGCGATGGGGAGTCCGGTTCCGTATCGCCTCACTTCACCGGGCACCCGCCGGTCGGCACGTCGTCGGTGTGCCGAGCGCGAACCGGCGGGCTCCCCTCCTCATGGCCGTACCGTCATGCGTCGAGCAGCCGCCGCAGCCAGTTCAGATGTGCCGCCCGTGACGACTGGGACAGGGCCGCCTGCGGGGCGAAGCCGTCGAAGCCGTGGAAGCCGCCGGGCCAGACGTGGAGCTCGGCGATTCCGCCGGACTGCCAGATCCGGGAGGCGTAGGCGACGACCTCGTCGCGGAAGGTCTCCGCGGAACCCACGTCGAGGAAGGCCGGGGGCAGACCGGTCAGGTCCTCGGCGCGGGCGGCTGCTGCGTACGGCGACACGTCCGGGCCGCCGCGCTCCGCGCCGAGCAGCGCCGTCCAGCCGGTCTCGTTGGCCGTGCGGTCCCAGACGCCGAGCCCCGCCATCTGGTGGGAGGACGGAGTGTCGTTGCGGTCGTCCAGCATCGGGCACATCAGCACCTGCCCGATCGGACGCGGACCCTTGCGGTCGCGGGTGAGCAGGGCGAGCGCGGCGCTGAGCCCGCCGCCCGCGCTGGCGCCCGCGATCACGATCCGCTCGGGGTCGCCGCCGAACTCCTCGGCGTGTTCGGCCGTCCACACCAGACCGGCGTACACGTCCTCGATCGGCGCCGGGTGCGGGTGCTCCGGCGCCAGCCGGTACTCGACCGAGACCACGACCGCGTCGAGCTCCTTGCCCCAGGCCAGCGGTACGTCCACGCCGACCCGGTTGTTGCCCAGGATCATGCCGCCGCCGTGGACGTGGTAGATCACGGGCCGCGGGGCCGCGCCCGCGGCGGGACGGGCGATCAGCAGCGAGATGTCGGGGGCGTTCTCCGGGCCGGGCACGGTCCGGTCCTCGACCTCGTAGAACCCGTCGAGGGTCACGTCGAGGTCGGCCAGCATCTCGATGCCGGGGCCCTGGCGCACCAGGTCGATCTCGTCGAGGGTGAGGCCGGGCTGTACGACCTGGTTGACCAGTTCCAGGGCGGCGGCGAGCTCTGGGTCGAACGGGGGCGGAATCTGCGACATGGCTTCTCCTCACGCGGGGCGCGGCGGCTCTGGTCCGACATGATCCGCGCATCCGCCCCGCGCCGGACCGCCGCCGTCCGGCGGAACCTGCCCGCCGTTCGGCGGGTGGCCGTGCCCGCACCGGCCCGCGACCCTCACTCCTGTACCAGGTCGTGACCCTTTGTTCGCCTGTGAGGGGTGGAAAGGATCACATGTGACGACATCGCTGTCGAGCCCCCCACCGGCACTCTGCGCACTGGTCGCGGTCGACTTCTTCGCGGGACCCACCGGTGAGTTCTTCGCCGGGTACATCACCGAGAAGTCGCTGAGCGTCGACAACCTCTTCGTCTTCGTGCTGATCATGGGCAAGTTCGCGGTGCCCTCGCAGTGCCGGCAGCGGGTGCTGACGGTCGGCGTCCTGGTGGCGCTCGTGCTGCGGGCCGGCTTCATCGCGGCCGGTGCGGCGATCGTCTCGGCGGCTGGTCCACCTCAGCTACGGCCTGTCGATCATCCTGGGCTTCATCGTGCTGGTCCTCACGGTCACCACGATCACCAGCCTGCGCGCCTCGAAGGGGCAGGAGGGGCGCGAGCGGCAGGAAGCGGTGGACACGCCCGAGGCGGAGCCCACCGTCTGACGTCCGACCGTGCCGCGAACCCTTGACTTCGAGAGCGCTCCAACGCCTAGCGTCTGCGGGGAAGGCATGGGTGTGGCGGAACGGAGAGCAGCATGCGGGTAGGCGTACACATCAACCGGTTCAACCACAGCGGGGGCGGGCCCGCGCTCGGGGCCGAACTGGCCGCCGCCGGTGCCGCGGCGGAGGCCGCCGGAGTCAGCTGGCTGTCGGTGATGGACCACTACTTCCAGATGGAGTTCAACGGCGGCGCCGAGGACCCCATGCTGGAGGCCTACAGCACCCTCTCCTACCTCGCCGCCCACACCTCCACGGTCCGTCTGGGCGCGCTGGTGACCGGAGTGACGTACCGCCATCCCGGTCTGCTGGCCAAGATCGCCACCACTCTCGACGTGCTGTCCGGCGGGCGTGCCACCCTCGGCCTCGGGGCGGCCTGGTACGACCGTGAGCACGAGGGACTCGGCGTGCCGTTCCCGCCGCTGGCCGAGCGGTTCGAGCGGCTGGAGGAGGCCCTGCGGATCTGTCTGCAGATGTGGGACCCCGAGGCCAACGGCCCCTTCGAGGGTAAGTACTACCGGCTCGCCGAGACCCTCTGCGTGCCGGCGCCGGTCAGCAGCCCGCGCCCCGAGATCATGATCGGCGGGGGAGGGGAGAAGAAGACCCTGCGTCTGGTGGCCCGCCACGGCGACGCGTGCAACCTCTTCGCGACCTCGCCGGAGGAGGTCCGCCACAAGCTCGACGTGCTGCGCGGCCACTGCGCGACCGAGGGACGCGACTACGCGGACGTCCGCAAGACGGTCACCTACTTCAGCGAGGCGGCGAACGAGGGGGACGTCGAGGAGGTCCTCAAGGACGTCGCGGGCTACACGGGGCTCGGCATCGACACCCTGATCCTCTCGCCTCGGCTCGGCGAGACCTCGGGGTGGATGGAGCGGTTCGTCGCGCCGCTGGTGCCGCGCCTCGCCGAACTGGACTGAGGTCGGACGGGGCGCCGCGGCCGTGGTGTGCCGGGACACCACCTGGAAGGGCTCGGCGCCGTCGGGCCGGCCGGCCGCGGCGGCGGTCGCGTGAGACATGGAGAGGGCCGGAGCCATCGGGCTCCGGCCCTCCATGGGGTCAGGTCCGCACCGGTCAGGCGGCGGCGGCCTCGCCCACGTGGCCGTGCAGACCGGCGATCACCTCGGTGAGCTGGGCGGCCACCTCGGCGTCGTCGGCCGGGTGGGTCTCCGCGAAGCGGACCACGGAGCCGGGGATGGAGAGCTTGACGTCCTCGAGGACCTTGGCGCCGGCGATGCCCAGGGCCTTGCGGGTCTCGTCCTGCGCCCACACGCCACCGAACTGGCCGAACGCGGTGCCGACCACGGCGGCGGGCTTGCCGCCGAAGGCGCCGGCGCCGTACGGACGGGACAGCCAGTCGATCGCGTTCTTCAGGACGGCCGGGATGGTGCCGTTGTACTCGGGGGAGAAGAACAGGAAGCCGTCGGCCGCCTGGGCGGCGGCGCGCAGCTTGGCGGCGGCGGCCGGGACGTCGCCCTCGACGTCGATGTCCTCGTTGTAGAACGGGATCTCGGCGAGGCCCTCGAAGATCTCGACGTCCGCACCCTCGGGCGCGAACTTGACGGCCGCCTCGGCGAGCTGGCGGTTGTGCGAACCGGCGCGAAGACTGCCGACGAGCGCGAGGATACGAACAGACATGCGAACTCCAAAGTGCTGAAACACTGCTGTCATAATCCGGACCGGGGTCCGTTTATTGTTCTAGCACCCTAACCGGACCGCGGTCCAGTTTTGTTCCCGATGCTTTACGCTGTCTTCATGTCCGCCTCCCTTCCGCCCTTCCCGAGGCCCCAGGAGCCCTTCGGGGAGGCCGAGTTGCTGCAGCTCGGCTCCGCCGTGGACGAGCCGTGCCTGCGCGCCGACGCCGCCCGCAACCGGGCCCGGCTGCTGGACGCGGCCGCCCGGCTGATAGCCGAGCACGGGGTGGCGGGGGTCACGATGGAGGCGGTGGCCGCCGCGGCCGAGGTGGGCAAGGGGACCGTCTTCCGGCGCTTCGGGGACCGCACCGGCCTGCTGACGGCGCTGCTCGACCACTCGGCGAAGAAGCTGCAGGCCGACTTCCTCGGCGGACCTCCGCCGCTGGGCCCCGGCGCGCCGCCCCTCGACCGGTTGCGGGCGTTCGGTGTGGCGGTGCTGTACCGCTCGGTGGAGCAGCTGGATCTGCAGCTCGCCGCCCAGCCGGAGCCGACCCGCCGGTTCTCCCACCCGTCGATGCGGGCGCTGCACACCCACATCCTGCTGCTGCTGCGCGGGATCGTGCCGGACGCCGACTGCGAACTGCTCACCCAGACCCTGCTGAGCTACCTCGACCCCGCGCTCGTCCACCATCTGACCCGGCAGTGCGGAATGCCCATGGAGCGGCTCGAGGCGGGCTGGGTGGACCTGGTCGCCCGCGTGACCCGCACGGAGCCGCCGAGCGGCTGAGCACCATCCTCGGAGCACCCCGAATGTGGCCTCGGCCACAGGTTCTGCGAAGATGCCGTACGTCATGGTGCAGATACCGAAAACACCCGCGCCCTCGTCCCCGGCACCCCGCCCCGTGCCCACGAGCGCCGATGTGGCCCGCCTGGCCGGGGTCTCGCGCGCGACCGTCTCCTACGTGCTCAACAACACCAGCGCCGTACGGATCAGCGAACCCACCCGCCGCCGGGTCCACGAGGCCGCCAAGGAGCTCGGGTACGTGCCGCACGCCGCCGCCCGCAGCCTGCGCGCCGGACACAGCCGCATGGTCCTGATGCCCGCGCCGACCTTCCCGGTGGGGCCGCTCTACAGCCAGTTCATCAGCGAACTCCAGTGGGAACTCGGCCGTCTCGACTACACCGTCGTCCAGTACGGCAGCGTCGGCCTGCACGGTGACGAGGCCGCCCGTGCCTGGGCCGAACTGCGCCCGGTCGCCGTCCTGGTGCCCGGCGCCGGCGCCCTCGGCCCGCAGGGCGTCACGGTGCTCAAGCGCTCCGGCGCCCGGGCGGTGGTCACCCTCGGCCCCGAGTCCGTCGACGGCGCCCACGCCCTGCTCATGGACCACCAGGCCGTCGGCCACTGCGCCGGCGCCCACCTCCACGACCGCGGCAGGCGCCGTATCGGCGTGGTGGTGCCCGAGGAGGACGGGCTGGAGGCCTTCTCCCTGCCCCGCCTCGCAGGTGTGCGTGGCGCGGCGGAGGACACCGAGGCGACCGTCACCGAGCTGCCCCTCGCCTACGAGGAGGAGTCCGCGGCCCGCCTCGCCGCCCGCTGGCGCGAACTCGACCTGGACGCCGTGTTCGCGTACAACGACGAATACGCGATGCTGCTCATGCGCGCCCTGCAGGACGCCGGGGTGCGCATCCCGGAGGACACGGCCGTCATCGGCGCCGACGACCTCATGCTCGGCAGGCTCCTGCGGCCCCGGCTGAGCACGGTCCACATCGAGCTGCCGTCCGGCCGTGACCTCGCCGAACTGGTCGACCGCGCGGTCCGCAACCCCGGTGCCGCGCCCGAGACGCACAAGGTGCTCGGAGCCACGGTGGTCCACCGCGACTCCAGCTGAATCCCGGGAGGCGGGCATGCGCACCAAGGTCGGCATCATCGGCGGCGGCCCCGCCGGGCTGCTCCTGGCCCGGCTGCTGCACCGCGCCGGCATCGACTGCGTCGTCCTGGAGGCGCGGACGCGGGAGTACGTCGAGCAGCGCCAGCGCGCCGGGATGCTGGAGCAGGGCACGGTCGACGCCCTGCGCGAGGCCGACGCCGCCGAGCGGCTCAACGCCGAGGGGCTGGTCCACCAGGGCATCGAGCTGCGCTTCGACCGCGAACGCCACCACATCGACTTCCCCACCCTCACCGGCGGCCGGACCGTCACCATCTACGCCCAGACCGAGATCGTGAAGGATCTCGTCGCCCTCCAACTGGCCGACGGGCCAACGCTGTTGTTCGAGGCGGAGGCGATCGCGATCGAGAAGGCGGAGAGCGCGTCCCCCGTCGTACGGTTTCTGCACGAGGGCCGCGAACACACCCTGGACTGCGACTGGGTGGTCGGCTGCGACGGCTTCCACGGCATCTCCCGCGACACCCTCCCGGCCGAGGTCGGCCGCTCGCACGCGCACGACTACCCGTACTCCTGGCTCGGCGTCCTCGCCGACGTGGCGCCGTCCTGCGAGGAGCTCATCTACGCGCGCGGGGAGAAGGGCTTCGCCCTGCACAGCATGCGCTCGGCCCATGTCTCCCGTCTCTACCTCCAGGTCCCGAACGGCACCGTCCCCGACGACTGGCCCGACGACCGCATCTGGGACGAGCTCGCCGCCCGCTTCGCCATCGACGCCGACTGGACGCTGCGCCGCGGCCCCATCACCGCCAAGGCCGTGACACCGATGCGCAGCTATGTCCACGAGCCGATGCGCCACGGCCGTCTGCTGCTCGCCGGGGACGCCGCCCACATCGTGCCGCCGACCGGCGCCAAGGGCCTCAACCTCGCCGTCTCCGACGTCCGCGTCCTGGCCCGGGCCTTCGTCGAACTGCACCGCAGCGGATCCGAGCGACTCCTCGACGGCTATTCGGACGTGTGCCTCGCACGGGTGTGGCAGGCCACGCGATTCTCGTACGACATGACTAAGATGTTGCACGCTCAACCAGATGGGGACGCGTTCGAGAGCCGGCTGCAGCTCGCACGGTTGCGCCGTATCACCGCGTCCCGCCACGCGGCGGCCGAACTGGCCGCCAACTACTCGGGACTTCCGCTCATGGCCTGAGTCCCGCCGGTGACGAAACGGAGAGCCGCCATGCCGTTGCTCGACCCGAAGACCTGGCAGTCCCGCCCCCTCTCGGGGCCCGAGTACGCCGTGACGGAGCCCGCCACCGGGGACACCCTCGCCACCGTCACCCTCGCCTCGGCCCAGGACGTCGCCCCGGCCGCCGAGGCCGCCCGCGCCGCCCAGGCCGAGTGGGCCCGCGCCCCCCACTTCGTACGCGCCGCGGTCCTGCGCAAGGCCGGTGACCTGTTCGCCGCGCACGCCGACGAACTGCGCGACTGGATCGTCCGTGAGTCGGGCTCCATCCCCGGCAAGGCGGACTTCGAACTGCATGTCGCCGCCCAGGAGTGCTACGAGGCCGCCGCGATCGCCTCCCGGCCGGCCGGACAGATCCTGCCCAGCGAGGCGCCGAGGCTGTCGTACACCCGGCGGGTCCCGGTCGGTGTGGTCGGCGTGATCGCGCCGTTCAACGCCCCGCTGATCCTCTCCATCCGCTCCGTCGCCCCGGCCCTCGCGCTCGGCAACGCGGTCGTGCTGAAGCCGGACCCGCGCACGGCGGTGTGCGGCGGTCTGGCCCTGGCCGCGGTCCTCGCGGAGGCGGGCCTGCCGGACGGACTCCTCCATGTGCTGCCCGGCGGTCCGGACGTCGGCCAGGCCCTGGTCGCCGACCCGCTGGTGCCGGTCATCTCCTTCACCGGCTCCACCGCGGCCGGCCGCGCGGTCGGCGAGGCCGCCGGACGCCACCTCAAGCGCGTCCACCTGGAACTCGGCGGCAACTCCGCCCTGGTCGTCCTCGAGGACGCCGACATCGACGCGGTGATCTCCACGGCGGCCTGGGGCTCGTTCTTCCACCAGGGCCAGATCTGCATGACGACCGGCCGCCACCTGGTCCACCAGTCGCTGTACGAGGACTACGTCGAGCGGCTGGCGGCCAAGGCCGACTTGCTCGCCGTGGGCGACCCGCACCGCGAGCAGGTCCACCTCGGCCCGATCATCGACGACGCCCAGCTCACCAAGGTGCGCGGGCTGGTCGACGCCAGCACCTCCCGGGGTGCCAAGCTGGCCGCGGGCGGCACCCACGACCGGCTCTTCTACCGGCCGACGGTCCTCGCGGGCGTCGACGACCAGACCCCGGCCTACGCCGAGGAGGTCTTCGGCCCGGTCGCGCCGGTACGGTCCTTCGCCACCGCCGACGAGGCGGCGGCCCTCGCCGCGGCCGGCGAGTACGGCCTGTCGCTCGGCATCGTCACCCGTGACACGGCCCGCGGCCTCGACCTCGCCGAGCGCATCCCGACCGGCATCGTCCACATCAACGACCAGACGGTGAACGACGAGGCCGTGGCGCCCTTCGGCGGTATCGCTGCGTCCGGCACCGGCGCCCGCTTCGGCGGCGAGGCCAACGTGGAGGCCTTCACCGACGTGCGCTGGACGACGGTACGCGGCGACGTGGCGGCCTACCCCTTCTAGGGTGTGTTGCGAAAGTCCCGTCGTCCGCCCGGAGGGCGGGCCGGGCGGCGTCTGGGCGTGCTCTCGGCGTGCCGGGCGGCGAGCGGCAGGCGGCC
>NZ_JBEXCS010000101.1:0-35594 GCF_040605395.1 Streptomyces sp. NPDC005648
GGCCGGTCCAGGCGTCGACGACGTGCAGTCCGAGCCCGCTGCGGCCGCGCCCGGAGCGGTCGTCGGAGTGGACCAGGGTGTAGAGGCCGTCGACCTCCCGGGTTTCGGTGACTCCCCGCCGCCGGACGACGGCGACTACTCGGTCACCGGGCACGCGCGTGCGGTGATCCGTCATCTGGACGCGGCCGGGCGCGGTCCTGTGCACCTGTTCGGCAACTCGCTGGGCGGCGCGGTGTCCACGCGCGTGGCGGCACTCCGCCCGGACCTGGTCCGGACGCTGACCCTGGTGTCCCCGGCGCTCCCGGAGATCCTCGTCCAGCGTTCCGCCGTGCCCACGGCACTGATGGCGGTGCCCGGAGTGACCGGCCTCTTCGCCCGGTACACCAGGGGCTGGACGGCTGAGCAGCGCGTCGGCGGGGTCACGGCGCTCTGCTACGGCGACCCCGGGCGGGTCACGCCGGAAGGGTTCCGCCATGCGGTCGAGGAGATGGAGCGACGGCTCCAGCTGCCGTACTTCTGGGACGCGATGACGCGTTCCGCGCGCGGGATCGTCAACGCGTACACGCTGGGCGGCCAGCAGAACCTGTGGCGCCAGGCCGAGCGCGTCCTCGCCCCCACCCTCCTCGTCTACGGCGGCCGCGACCAGCTCGTCGGCTACCGCATGGCCCGCAAGGCGGCCCGCTCATTCCGGGACTCCCGCCTGCTGACCCTGCCGGACGCGGGACACGTGGCGATGATGGAGTACCCGGAGACGGTGGCCCGGGCGTTCGTGGAACTCCTCGGCGAGTCGGGGGAGTCGCCGGACGGGGCGGTGGCGGGGGCTGTCATGGGCGCTCGGCGTCGTGGGGCGGCTGCCGATGGTGGGGCGGTCGTGGGCGGCCGGAGTCGCGCTGCGGCTGCCGATGCCGCGGCTGTCGTGGGCGGCCGGAGCGGTACGGCGACTGCCGAGGCTGCGGCCGATTCGGACGGTCGAGGCGGTGAGTCGGCTGCCGAGGGTGCGGATGCCACCGGGGGCGTGGGTGCCACCGAGGGTGCGGAGGGCGCCGACCGTCAAAAGCGCGTCGCCGACGCGGACGGAACCGTTGCCGAGAGCGCGGGGAGCTGAGGGGCGACGTGGGACGCCACAGCCGCCGCGGGGGCTCCGCGGCCGCGAAGGACGACACAGGGGACATAGAGGCCAAGGCCGGTGCCAAGGGCGCGCGCAAGGGCCGTGCGCCGGGGCCCCAGGCCTCACCGCCGTCGCCGGGTGCGCAGGCCTCGCCAGGGGCGCAGCGCTCGCCCGGTGGCGCACAGCGCCCACAGGGCCCTCAGAGCGGCTCGTGGGCCCCGCAGGCGGGCGGCACGGGTGCTCGCGGGAGCGGGGCGCCGGGGCCGCCGTACGGGCAACAGGGACCACAGGCGGGAGGCCCGCGGGGGTACGGCGCGCCGCCCCGGCCGGACGCTACGCCTGCTCGTGGGGTGCCGCGTTTCGCGGATGGCGCGCCGGCGCACGGGGTGCCGCGCTTGCCGGATGGCACGCCTGCTCGTGGGGTGCCGCGTTTCGCGGACGGTACGCCCGCTCGTGGGGTGCCGCGGTTTTCCGATGGGACCCCCGCTCGTGGGGTGCCGAGGATGGGCGACGGGACCCCCGCTCATGGCACCCCCCAGGTCCGCGGTGGTCATCCTCAGCAGCGTGAAGACGGTGGCGGATGGGGGGAGTTGAGGGAGTCGGGTGGTCGCGCGGGCGGCGGTGCCGGGGCCGGGGCCGGGGTCAGCATTCCGCGGCAGCGGCAGGCGCCCCCGGGTGGGCCGCGGCAGGACTACCTGGACGCCTTCGAGGCGGACGACGACGTCTTCGCGCCGCGTTCCCCCAGGCCCCGTCGTGTCTCCGGGTACGGCGTCTCCGCGCACGCCTCGGAGCCGTACACCTCCACCACCGACCGGGACCCGGACAGCGACGTCGGTGTCACCTCCGAGGCCGGCGGCGACGAGGACGGCGCGCCTCCGACCGGCGTGCCCGCGCAGGCCAGGGGGGCGAAGGGGCGGACGTTCACGGGGATCGCGGCGGCCGCCGTCACCACCGTGCTGGCCGTCGTCGTCGCCGGCCAGGTCACGCACGGCCGCGACGACAACGCCGTGGGAACGCAGTCGGCCACCGGACAGGCGCGGGACGTACGGGGTGCGGCCACGCTGTCGGCACCCTCCTCGTCGCCGAGCCTCGCGCCGCTGACGTACGACCAGGCGATGGGCGAGAAGTACCCCCTCAGCGCCACTCTCAAGGGCTCCGGGAAGTTCGACGCGGTCCCCGGGACCGACAAGGCGCCGGGGAAGGGCCAGAAGTACACCTACCGGGTGGATGTCGAGCGGGGGCTCGGGCTGGACGGCAGGCTCTTCGCCGAGGCCGTGCAGAAGACGCTCAACGACAGCCGGAGTTGGGCCCACGACGGCGCCCGCACCTTCGAGCGCGTCTCCTCCGGCAAACCCGACTTCGTGATCACCCTCGCCAGCCCCGGAACCACGGCCGCATGGTGCGCCAAGTCCGGACTCGACACCACCGAGGACAACGTGTCGTGCGACTCGGCGTCCACACAGCGAGTCATGATCAACGCATACAGATGGGCGCAGGGGTCGAAGACATACGGTGATCGGATCCATGCGTACCGTCAGATGTTGATCAACCATGAAGTCGGCCACCGGCTCGGCTACAGCCATGTCAGCTGTACCAAGAACGGCCAGCTCGCGCCCGTGATGCAGCAGCAGACCAAGTTCCTCGACCACGACGGAATCCACTGTCTGCCCAACCCCTGGCCCTACCCCGGGAGTTGACGGGCGCCGCACAGGTCACATTGACATGCCCAGAAAGTTCATACATATTTCTGGGCATGTCGACCCCCCACGCCTTCGACCGCGCCGCCTTCGAGTTGGCGCTCATCGGCGTGACCGCGCTCTGCGTGGCCGACATCGACTGTCGCTGACACCCGCCCTCAGGCGTTCGTGTCGCGATCTTCCCCCTCTTCCGTGACTCGGTCACGGTTTTCGACGACCTGACGCCAGGGCGGACGTCTGTTCACTTCCGTCTCACTCCTCGTCCATCTGTCTCAGTATTCGAGAGGTCGTCATTCCGATGCGTCACCCGTCCATCAGAGCGCGCCGCGTGGCCGCGGCATCCGTAGGCCTGGTTCTGGCAGCCGGCGCCGCCGCCTGCGGGCCGAAGGACAACGATGCCAAGGGCTCGAGTGGCGACTCCACGCCGCACAAGGGCGGCACCCTGACGGTGCTGAACTCCAACCCCCAGGAGAACTTCGACCCGGCCCGTCTCTACACCTCCGGAGGCGGAAACGTTCCGTCCCTGGTCTTCCGCACGCTCACCACCCGTAACCGCGAGAACGGCGCGGCCGGTGCCAAGGTCGTCCCCGACCTCGCCACCGACACCGGGCGTCCCAACAAGGACGCGACCGTGTGGACGTACACCCTGAAGAAGGGCCTCAAGTACGAGGACGGCACGGCGATCACGTCCGCCGACATCAAGTACGGCATCGAGCGCTCCTTCGCGCCCGAACTGTCCGGCGGCGCGCCCTACCTGCGGGACTGGCTGGTCGGGGCGGCGGACTACCAGGGGCCGTACAAGGACAAGAAGGGGCTGACGGCGATCGAGACGCCGGACGCCCGGACCATCGTCTTCCATCTGAACAAGCCCGAGGGCGAGTTCCCGTACCTCGCCACCCAGACGCAGTTCACGCCCGTCCCCCAGGCCAAGGACACGGGCACGAAGTACGCCGAGCACCCGATCTCGTCCGGCCCGTACAAGGTCGTCAAGAACGAGAACAACGGCGAGCACATCGTCCTGGAGCGCAACACGTACTGGTCGGCCGCGACCGACGCCGAGCGCAAGGCGTACCCGGACAGGGTCGACGTGAAGTCGGGCCTCGACTCGTCCGTGATCAACCAGCGGCTGTCGGCGTCCCAGGGGGCGGACGCGACCGCCGTGACGACCGACACCAACCTCGGCCCGGCCGAGCTCGCCAAGGTGACCAGCGACAAGGAACTCGCTTCCCGCGTCGGCACCGGCCACTTCGGCTACACCAACTACATAGCGTTCAACCCGACGGTCAAGCCGTTCAACAACATCAAGGTGCGCCAGGCGATCTCCTACGCCGTCGACCGCTCGTCGGTGATCAACGCGGCCGGCGGCTCCGCGCTCGCCGAGGCCGCGACGACCTACCTGCCCAACCAGAAGTCCTTCGGCTACGAGCCCTACGACCTCTTCCCGGCGGGCCGGACCGGCAACCCGGCGAAGGCCAAGGAGCTGCTGAAGGAGGCCGGTTACCCGAACGGGCTCACCGTCACGCTGACCCACTCCAACGCCAAGGACTTCGAGACCAGCCCGGAGATCGCGACCGCGATCCAGGACGCGCTCAAGAAGGCCGGCGTCACGGTCAAGCTGCAGGGCCTGGAGGAGAACGACTACTCCGACACCATCCACAGCGTGAAGACCGAGCCGGGCTTCTTCCTGGCCCACTGGGGTGCCGACTGGCCCTCCGGCGGTCCCTTCCTCGCCCCGATCTTCGACGGCCGGCAGATCGTCAAGGACGGCGCGAACTTCAACACGGGCCTGCTCAATGACAAGTCGGTCAATGCCGAGATTGACGCGATCAACAAGTTGACCGATCTGGACGCCGCCGCCAAGCGGTGGGGTGCGCTGGACAAGAAGATCGGCGAGCAGGCACTGACCGTGCCGCTGTTCCACCCCGTCTACAAGCGACTGGTCGGCAAGGACATCAAGAACGTCGTGATCAGCGACTGGACCGGTGTGCTGGACATCTCGCAGGTCGCGGTGAAGTAGCGCCGTGAGCGAGGCACTTGTCGCCACCGAGGCCGTCGGGACGGGCACCGAGCCCGTCCCGGGGGCCTCGGGGGCTCGTCAGTTCTGGCGGCGGCTGCGGACGCAGCGCGCCGCCCTCGTCGCGGCGGGAGTCGTCGCGCTGCTGGTCCTGGTCGCCGTCGCGGCCCCGCTGCTCACGGCGATCGAGGGCCAGGACCCGACCACCTACCACCCCTCGCTCATCGACTCCGCGCGCGGGGGTGTGCCGATCGGCTCGTTCGGAGGCATCAGCGGGGACCACTGGCTGGGTGTGGAGCCGCAGACCGGACGCGATCTGTTCGCGCGGCTGGTGTACGGGGCGCGGGTCTCACTGGGGGTCGCGCTGGCGGCCACCGTCATCCAGGTCTTCCTCGGGGTCGTCATCGGCGTCGCCGCCGCGCTCGGCACCGGATGGGTTGATCAACTGTTGAGCCGGCTCACGGACATCTTCGTCGCGCTGCCTCTGATGATCATGTCATTGGCGCTGCTGGCGATCGTCCCGGCGAGCTTCCCCCGACCCGTACTGGTCACCCTGGTCATCGGGTTCATCGCGTGGGGCAACATCTCGAAGGTCGTACGCGCCCAGACGCTCACCCTGAAGGGCCTCGACTACGTCTCGGCCGCCCGGCTCAGCGGCTGGGGCACCTGGCGCATCGCCCGCAGGGAACTCCTGCCCGGGCTCGCCGCGCCGGTCATCACGTACGCGGCGATCCTCGTGCCGGTCAACATCAGCATCGAGGCGGCCCTGTCGTTCTTGGGCGTCGGTGTGAAGCCCCCGACGCCGTCCTGGGGGCAGATGCTCACCGCCGCCGACGTCTGGTACCAGGCGGCCCCGCAGTACCTGCTGCTGCCCGCCGGCGCCCTGTTCGTCACCGTCCTCGCCCTGACCGTCCTCGGCGACGGCGTCCGCACCGCCCTCGACCCGCGCGCGGCCTCCCGCCTGAGCGCGGGCACGGGCCGCAAGCGCGAGGCCAAGGCGGCCGGACAGGACCCCAAGACCGCCGGGAAGGGCGCCAGGGCGGCCGGGCAGGACACCAGGACGCCCGGGCAGGACACCGAGGCGGGCAAGGAGGGCACCGCATGAGCGGCTTCGGAGGTCTCCTCCTGCGACGCGTCATCGGCGCCGTGATCACCCTGCTGGCGATCTCGGTGCTCGTCTACGTCGTCTTCTACGCCACCCCCGGCAACGTCGCCCAGATCACCTGCGGCCCGCGCTGTTCCCCGGAACAGGTGCGCCAGGTCGCCGAGCAGCTCAAGCTCGACGACCCGCTGTACGTGCGCTACTGGCACTTCCTGGTGGGCCTGATCGCCGGTCAGGACTACTCCACCGGCACGTCGGTGGCGCACTGCTCGGCTCCCTGCCTGGGCCTCTCCTACCAGAGCGACCAGCAGGTCCTGGACATCATCCTGACGAAGCTCCCGGTGAGCCTCTCGCTCGTCCTCGGCGCCATGGTGCTGTGGCTGGTCCTCGGCGTCGGCACCGGGGTGCTCTCCGCCTGGCGGCGCGGCCGGTTCACCGAGCGCCTGCTGACCGGCCTCACCCTCGCGGGATGGGCCACCCCGGTCTTCGTCATCGGCCTGGTCCTGATGATCGTCGTCTGCGGCGAACTCCAGCTGCTGCCCTTCCCGCAGTACGTGAGCCTCACCGACGACCCCGAGCAGTGGGCGTGGAACCTGCTGCTGCCCTGGCTCTCGCTCGCCCTCATCGAGGCCGCCGCGTTCGCCAGGATGACCAGGGCGTCGATGCTGGAGACGCTGGCCGAGGACCACATCCGCACCTTCCGCGCCTACGGCGTCACCGAGCGGACGATCGTCGTACGGCACGCCCTGCGCGGAGCCCTGGCGCCCGTCATCGCGCTGAACGCCAACAACGTCGGCTCGGCGATCGGCGGCGCGGTCCTCACCGAGACCCTCTTCGGCCTGCCCGGCATCGGCCAGGAACTCGTCCACGCGGTCAATGTGGTCGACCTTCCGGTGGTCGTCGGCATGGTCCTGGTCATCGGTTTCTTCGTGGTCCTCGCCAACGCCGTCGCGGACGTGCTGTACGCGGTGGCCGACCGACGGGTGGTACTGACGTGAGTCTCGTCCAAGTCACGGATCTGACCGTCGAGTTCGGTGACCTCAAGGCGGTCGACGGCCTCTCTTTCGCTCTGGAGCAGGGGGCCGCGCTGGCCCTGGTCGGCGAGTCCGGCTCCGGCAAGTCCACGGTCGCCTCGGCCCTGCTCGGCCTCCACAACGGCACGGGCGCGCGCGTCGGCGGCTCGATCCAGGTCGCCGGCACCGCCGTGCACGAAGCCTCCGACGACGAACTGCGGCGGCTGCGCGGCGCGAAGGCGGCGATGGTCTTCCAGGACCCGCTCTCCTCGCTCGACCCGTACTACGCGATCGGCGACCAGATCGCCGAGGTGTACCGCGTGCACACACGCGTGTCACGACGCGCCGCACGCGCGCGTGCGGTGGAGGTCCTGGACCGGGTCGGCATCGCGGACGCCGCACGCCGGTCCCGTTCCCGCCCGCACGAGTTCAGCGGCGGTATGCGCCAGCGCGCGCTCATCGCCATGGCGCTCGCCTGCGAGCCCGACCTGCTGATCGCCGACGAGCCGACGACCGCGCTGGACGTCACCGTCCAGGCCCAGATCCTCGACCTGCTGCACACGCTGCGCGAGGAGACCGGCATGGGTCTGCTCCTCGTCACCCACGACGTGGGAGTGGCCGCCGAGAGCGTCGACGAGGTGCTGGTGATGCGGCACGGGCGGGTGGTCGAACACGGGCCGGTGGCGGACGTACTGGGATCGCCGGCCGAGGAGTACACGCGCGCGTTGCTCGCGGCGGTGCCGCGCGTCGACGCCCCGCGAACGGCTCCGAAGGCCCCCTCGCCGACCGGCGGCGTCCAGGAGGCCGTCCTGGAGGCACCCGATGTCGTCCCGGAGGCACCCGACGTCGTCCTGGAGGCGACCGGCCTCGGGCGTGAATTCGGCCGTGGCAAGAAGGCGTTCACGGCCGTCGACGACGTGTCGCTGACCATCCGGCGGGGCGAGACCCTCGGTGTCGTCGGTGAGAGCGGGAGCGGCAAGACGACGCTCGGGCGGATGCTGGTCGGCCTGCTGGAGCCCACCACCGGAGAGGTCCGCTACGACGGGCACGCGCGCGTGGGCGTGAATCCGGCCGTCCAGATGGTCTTCCAGGACCCCGTCTCCTCCCTCAATCCCCGCCGCAGCGTGGGCGAGTCGATAGCGGACCCGCTGCGCGCGCGTGGCGAGCGGGACGAAGGGAGGATCAGGGGGCGCGTGAGTGAACTCCTGGAGCGCGTGGGGCTCGAAGGGGCGCACTACGACCGCTACCCGCACGAGTTCAGTGGCGGTCAGCGCCAGCGCGTGGGCATCGCACGCGCGCTGGCGGCCGACCCGCGCGTGATCGTCTGCGACGAGCCGGTCTCCGCCCTGGACGTGACCACCCAGGCGCAGGTCGTCGCCCTGCTCGGCGAACTCCAGCGCGAACTCGGCCTGGCGCTCGTCTTCGTCGCCCACGACCTCGCCGTGGTCCGCCAGGTCAGTGACCGCGTCGCGGTGATGCGCCGGGGCCGGATCGTCGAGTCGGGCCCCGCCGACGAGGTGTACGACAACCCCCAGGACCCGTACACCAAGCAGCTTCTGGCCGCCGTACCGGCACTCGACCCCGAGGTGGCGGCCCGGCGCAGGGCGGCCCGGCGGGAGCTGGCCGCGGCCTGACGCAACGTGACTGCTTGATCTCTTAGCGCGATCGAACGCGACCCGCACGGGAAAGTTACGAGCGTTCACCCCTTTTGGTGGCGCGATGGACAACCGTCCGTCGCGCCACCGCCTTGTCCGCATACGTTCTTCCCGCTGCGAGCCGCCGGGTCAACGACGGCTCCCCAAACGGGAGATCGGGGGTGCGTACGTGCGCATCGGACTGCTTACGGAGGGTGGCTATCCGTATGTGAGCGGTGACGCCAGGCTCTGGTGCGACCGGCTCGTGCGCGGGCTCGGGCAGCACGAGTTCGACGTCTACGCGCTCAGCCGCAGCGAACGCCAGGAGGACGAGGGCTGGCTCCCGCTGCCCCGGCAGGTCGGCCGGGTACGCACCGCGCCGCTGTGGACGGCCGACGAGGACGGCGTGGTGTACGGGCGCCGGGCCCGCCGCCGCTTCGCCGAGTCCTTCGGCGATCTCGCGACCGGCCTGTGCGCGTCCCCCGCTCCAGAGGGAGCGTCCACCGCCGAGGCGGACCGTTTCGCCAACGCGCTGTACGGCCTCGCCGAACTGGCCCGCGACGAGGGCGGGCTGGTGGGCGCACTCCGCTCCGAGGGCGCCGTGCGCACCCTGGAGCGCGCCTGTCGTGCGCCGGGCGCACTACAGGCGGCGCGCGAGGCGCGCGTACCGGACCTCCTCGCGGTCGCCGCACACCTGGAACGCGCCCTGCGCCCCCTCTCGCTCGACTGGTACCAGGACGAGGGCCTGGGCGCGGTGGACGTCTGCCACGCCACATCCGGCGGCCCGGCGGCCCTCCCCGCCCTTCTCGCGCACCACTTCTTCGGCGTGCCGATACTCGTGACCGAGTACGGCGTGCGTCTGCGCTCGCACTACCTGGCCGCGACGGAGGCCCCACCCGCCGTGCGCTCCCTCCTCGCCGTCTTCCACGGCCGGCTCGCGGCGGAGATCTACGGCCGGGCCGCACTCGTCACCTCCGGCAACGCGCACGCCCGCCGCTGGCAGGAGCGCTGCGGGGCCGACCGCGCGAAGCTCCGCACGATCCACCCCGGCATCGACGCGTCCCACTTCGCCGAGGTCGGCGAGTCCACGGACTGCGCGGCCCCGGACACGCTCGCCTGGGTGGGCCGTATCGAACCCACCAAGGACCTGGTGTCCCTGCTGCACGCCTTGGCGGAGATCCGCAAGGAGGAACCGAAGACCAGACTGCGGATCATCGGCACCCCGTCCGGCCCCGAGGGCGAGGCCTACCTCGGCCACTGCCGGGCCCTCGCCGCACAACTCTTCCCAGACGAGGCCGAGGGCCCGCACTCGGTCGGCGACAACCCCGTCTCCTTCGAGGAGATCGGCGGCCCGGAGTCGCCGGCCCTCGCCGACGCCTACGCCTCCGGGGCGATCACCGTCCTGTCCAGCGTGGTCGAGGGCTTCCCCAACAGCCTGGTGGAGGCCATGTTCTGCGGCCGCGCGACCGTCTCCACGGACGTCGGCGCCGTCGTGGAGGTCATCGGCGGCACCGGCCTGGTGGTCCCCCCGCGCAACCCTAGGGCGCTCGCGGAGGCGTGCGTCGCACTGCTACGCGCCCCCGAGCGCCGCGCACGCCTGGGAGCCGCCGCGCGCGCCCGCGCACTCGAACTGTTCACCGTCGAGCAGAACACCGCGGCATTTCACGGCATTTACCTGGAGATCGTCTCCCGCACACCGGTGCGCCGAGTGGTCGTCGACGGCACCGGCGAGCCCCTTCCCTTCGCCGTCCCCGCCGAGGCCCACGTCCCCGGCCGCTGGGCCGGGCCGACGGCCCGCGTCGTGGCTCGCGGCGGGCCCGGCTGGGCGTCCGGCGCCCCGGTCCGGGCGACCACCTCCTTCCCGGAGGCAGCCCGATGAGCGAGCTGGGAGAACTGGACCACCCGGGCACACCAGGAGGCGCCGGCGCCTGGGACGAGCGCTCGCGGGAGTGGCTCACGCAGGACCCCGGGGGAACGGCGACCACCGAACCCGTCGCCTCCCGCCCCACCACACCCCGTCGCGCCGCCGCGGACCCCGTGAAGGCCCTGATGCACCGTCACCGCGACCTCTGCGAACGAGCCGTGGACCCCCTGGAGATCGCGGCCGGCCTGGAGGCGCACGGCATCACCGACCGGACGGCGGCACGCTTCCGCCACCGCGACGTCTTCTCCCTGGCGGAGGAGATGCACGCCCGAGCCACCCACACCGACGAGCCCCAAGCCCCCACCGCCACACCCGCCCCCCGAGTACGCGCCGACTGGATCCTTCTCACCCTCCTCCCAGGCGCCCTGTGCACAGCTACGGTGACCGGCCTCCACCTCACCCAGGGGCAACCCCGCCTGGCCGTGGCAGCCGCGGGAGCCCTGGCTGTGGCGCTGTCCACCCCGGCCGCGCTGTCCCGTGGCCCCCTGTCCAGAGCCACCACCCGCACCCCGGCCCCCCTCGCCCCCCACCTCTGCACGTACTGGCTCCTCGCCTACGCCCTCCTGGGCGACGGCCTCCTCGCCACCGCCTTGACCGGCGGCCCGGAAGGCCCACCCGTACTCACCGCACTCACGACCTCACCCCCCGCCCCCCACCCCTCCTGGCTCCTCACCACGGCCCTCCTGCCGGCCCTCGCGTGGTCCTGCGCCCCGGCAGCCTGGAGCGCTCACCTCCTCACCACCCGCGCCCGCCGCAGACTGCCCACCAGCCGAGGCCTCGAGGACTTCGCAGCCGCCGTACGCCCCCTCCTCCTGGGCGCTTTCGCCCTGTACCTCTGCGCTCTCACAGCCCTGGTGACCCTCTCCACCACAGTCCTCGCCGAGCCGGCCCCCTACGCCGAGGCCATCCCCCTGGGCGCCCTGCTCCTCCTGTCCCGCCTCCTCACCACCCACGGCTCCAGACACGCCCCCGCGATCGCCCTCACCGCGGCAGCCGCAACCGAGGCCGCGGCCCTGGCCACGACCTTCGCAAGCCGCCTCCCCGGCTGCGGCTTCCTGGCCACCCCGGTGCGGACCCTGGTCGACGCGGCAGGCCCACCCGCGGTCCCGGCACTGGCCTGCGCGGCCGTCGCCGTACCCCTGCTCTGGCATGCCACCCGCACCCTCGCCCGCGCCTCGGCCCACGCCCCGAAGGAGCAGCGGTGCTGAGGCATCACACCAGCGACGGCGGGCTGCCGGCGGCGCTCGCCGCGCCCGCTCCGACCCACCACGCACCGCAGACGCGACGCACACCCCATGGAACCCGCACATCGCGCCGCAGGCAGGAACAGATGACCCCCTCTCCCACCACCACTCCCTCCCCCACCGCCCCCTCTCCCACCACCAACCCCAACCCCACCCCAGGAGCCCCCCGATGAGAGTTCTACTGATCGGAGCCAACGGCTACCTCGGCCGCTTCGTGGCAGACCGCCTCCTGGCCGACCCCGCCGTCCAGCTCACCGCGCTGGGCCGAGGCGACGACGCCGACGTCCGCTTCGACCTCGCCTCCGGCAGCCCCGGCGCCCTGACCCGTTTCCTCGACGCGGTCCACCCCGGTGTCGTCATCAACTGCGCGGGCGCCACCCGAGGCGGTGCCCGCGAACTCACCCGCCACAACACCGTCGCCGTGGCCACCGTCTGCGAGGCCCTCCGCCGCAGCGGCTGCGGCGCCCGTCTCGTCCAGATCGGCTGCGGCGCCGAGTACGGCCCCAGCCAGCCCGGCTCCTCCACCGCGGAGGACGCCGTCCCCCGCCCCGGTGGCCCGTACGGCGTGAGCAAACTCGCCGCGACCGAACTGGTCCTCGGCTCCGGCCTGGACGCCGTCGTCCTGCGGGTGTTCTCCCCGGCGGGCCCCGGCACCCCCGCCGGCTCGCCCCTCGGCCGCCTCGCGGAGGCCATGCGCCGGGCCATGCAGTCCGGCGACGGCGAGCTCAAACTCGCCGGCCTTGGCGCCCAGCGCGACTTCGTCGACGTACGCGACGTCGCCCGCGCCGTGCACGCCGCCAGCCTCTCCGCCGCCCAGGGCGTCATCAACATCGGTTCCGGCCGCTCCATCCGTCTCCGGGACGCCGCCGCCATCCTCGCCCGTGTCGCGGGGTACGGCGGCTCCCTCCACGAACTCGACGGCCCGCCGGGCCCGGGCCCCCTCGGCGCGCACGGGCCGCACAACCCGCTCCGTGCCGCGATCGGCCACCCGCGCCCCGACCCCGACCACGCGGCCCCCGTCGCGTACCCGTACCCCGACGGCTGCGGCAGCTGGCAGCAGGCGGACGTGCGTACCGCCCGGGACCGCCTCGGCTGGCGCCCCCGGATCAACCTCGAAGAATCGTTGGCCGACATCTGGATGGAGGCGGCATGCCGCATCTGACCAGCACACAGACAACCGCCCCCGGCACCGAATTCCGCACGGGCTTCGGCATCCCCGGCTACGCCCACCCCCTGGTCGCCCCCACCGAGTGGGGCGAACTCACCCGCCCCGGAACCCCCTTGCACTGGGTCGTCCTCAATGTCGCCGACGGTCCCGGCAGCCGCCCCGACCCGCACTGCCTGCAAGCCGCCGGCCGCCTGCGCAACGCGGGGGTCCGGGTCCTCGGCCATCTCGACGCCGGCCACGGCGCCCACACCTTCGCCGAGATGATCTCCGACGCGCACCGTTACATCGAGTGGTACCAGGTCGACGGGTTCCTCCTGGACCGCTGCCCGACCGAACGCGGCTCGCTCCCGGCGATCCGCCGCACCGTGACCACGCTGCGGGCGATCCGCGACGGCGCGCACATCGTCCTCGGCCATGGCACCCACCCGTATCCCGGCTACGCCGAGAGCGCCGACCAGCTGGTCACCTTCTCCGGCTCCTGGAGCGACTACCGCTGGTCGCAGGTGGCCGAGTGGACCGCCGACTACCCGCCCGACCGGTTCTGCCACTTCGTCCACGGCGTGCCCCGCCCCCACCTCGACGAAGCGCTTCGTATCGCCCGCTGGCAGGGCGCGTCGACCATCTACTTCACCGACCGCACGAACCACGGCGGTCGCAGCGACCCATGGGAGACGATGCCCGGCTACTGGGACGACATCGTCTCGCGGATCGATACGGGTGTCTCGGAATGAAGAAGGCCGTGGCAGTGTTACAGGGAGAACAACTGTAGTGATTGACCGATCAACGGAGTCCCCGTGTCGCTGCCACCCCTGGTTGAGCCAGCCTCTGAGCTCACCGTAGACGAGGTCCGCAGGTACTCCCGCCACCTGATCATCCCGGACGTCGGGATGGACGGGCAGAAGCGGCTGAAGAACGCCAAGGTGCTCTGTGTGGGCGCCGGCGGCCTGGGCTCGCCGGCGCTGATGTACCTGGCCGCGGCGGGCGTCGGCACCCTCGGCATCGTGGAGTTCGACGAGGTCGACGAGTCGAACCTGCAGCGCCAGATCATCCACAGCCAGGCCGACATCGGTCGCTCCAAGGCCGAGTCCGCCCGCGACTCCGTCCTCGGCATCAACCCGTACGTGAATGTGATCCTTCACGAAGAGCGGCTCGAGGCCGAGAACGTGATGGACATCTTCAGCCAGTACGACCTGATCGTCGACGGCACCGACAACTTCGCAACCCGTTACCTGGTCAACGACGCCTGCGTGCTGCTGAACAAGCCGTACGTGTGGGGCTCGATCTACCGCTTCGACGGCCAGGCCTCCGTCTTCTGGTCCGAGCACGGCCCCTGCTACCGGTGCCTCTACCCGGAGCCCCCGCCGCCGGGCATGGTCCCCTCCTGCGCCGAGGGCGGCGTCCTCGGCGTGCTGTGCGCGTCCATCGGCTCCATCCAGGTCACCGAGGCCATCAAGGTCCTGACCGGCACCGGTGAGCCCCTCGTCGGCCGTCTGATGATCTACGACGCCCTGGAGATGCAGTACCGCCAGGTCAAGGTCCGCAAGGACCCGAACTGCGCGGTCTGCGGCGAGAACCCGACCGTCACCGAGCTCATCGACTACGAGGCCTTCTGCGGCGTCGTCTCCGAGGAGGCCCAGCAGGCCGCCGCCGGCTCGACGATCACTCCCAAGCAGCTCAAGGAGTGGATCGACGACGGCGAGAACATCGAGATCATCGACGTCCGCGAGATCAACGAGTACGAGATCGTCAGCATCCCGGGCGCCAAGCTGATCCCGAAGAACGAGTTCCTCATGGGCACCGCCCTGGAGACCCTCCCGCAGGACAAGAAGATCGTCCTGCACTGCAAGACGGGTGTCCGCAGTGCGGAGGTCCTCGCGGTCCTGAAGTCCGCGGGCTTCTCCGACGCCGTGCACGTCGGCGGCGGTGTGATCGGCTGGGTCAACCAGATCGAGCCGAGCAAGCCGGTCTACTAGGCGGCAGCCTTTCCGGAAGGGGCTCGGCACCACGGGTGCCGGGCCCCTTTCCGCTGCCCGGGCGACGACCGCCGCGGTCAGGAGGCGCAGACCTTCCCGTCCTTCGGCACCGTCCCGTCCAGCAGATAGGCGTTCACCGTCGAGTCGACGCAGTCGCTCCCGTTCCCGTACGCACCATGGCCCTCGCCCCTCCAGGTGAGCTCCACACCGACGCCCTTGCCGAGCTCGTCGGCCATCTTCCGGGCACCCTCGTACGGCGTCGCCGGGTCGCCGGTGTTGCCGACCACCAGGATCGGTGCGGCGCCGGGCGCGCTCACCTCGGGAGTCTCGTACTGCCCGGCCACCGGCCAGTCGTGGCACCAGCCGGCCGTGTCCCAGCCGAGGAAGTCGCCGAACACGGGCGAGATCTTCTCGAAGGTCGGCAGCAGCTTCTTCGTCTCCTCGGCGGTCGGCCGCTGCTTGTCGTCCAGGCACGATATGACCCGTTGCGAGTGGGTCGTCGTGCCGTAGTGCCCCGAGTCGTCGCGTTCGTTGTAGCCGTCGGCCAGCCGCAGCAGCTCCGAGCCGTCACCCTGCTCGGCCACGTCCAGCGCGCTGGTCAGGGTCGGCCAGCCCGACTTGCTGTAGAGCGGCAGCACGATGCCGGTCAGTGCCAGGGTCTGGGTGAGCTTCCGGCCGGACGACGTCGGCAGGGGGTTCGCGTCGAGCCGCTTCACCAGGTTCGCGATCTTCTGGGTGCCCTGCTTCGGGTCCTGGCCGGTCGACTTCAGGTAGTCGTCCAGCGCGCGCTGGAAGCCCCGGCTCTGGTTCTCCGCGTGGCCCACCGAGTCGGCGGTCGGGTCGACGACCGCGTCGAGGATCAGCCGCCCCACGTGCGTGGGGAACAAGTGGGCGTAGACACCGCCGAGTTCGGTGCCGTACGAGATGCCGAAGTAGTGCGTCTTCGTGTCGCCCAGCACCTGGCGCATCAGGTCCATGTCGCGCGCGGTGTCGGTCGTCGACACATGGGCCAGCAGCTTCCCGGCGGCCTTCTGGCAGCCCTTGCCGAAGTCGACGGCGTCCTGGAAGTACGCCTTCTCCTCGGCGGGGGTGTCCGGGGTGGCGTCGATGTCCTCGGCGGCCTGGATCGCCTTGTCGCCGCGGCAGCGCACGCCCTCGCTGGACGCCACGCCGCGCGGGTCCCAGCTCACCAGGTCGTAGCGCTCGTGCAGCTTCGACACGGTGGCCGCGTACGACGGCATGTAGTCGACGCCCGAGCCGCCGGGGCCGCCGAAGTTGAACAGGAGGGAGCCGATCCGGTCGCCGCCGGTCGCCTGCGAGCGGATCAGTGCCAGGCCGATCGTCTCGCCGTCCGGCATCGACCAGTCCAGCGGCACCTTGAGCGTCGTGCACCGCCAGTCGCCGCCCGGCGCGGGGGAGTCCGCGGTGGCCTTGCAGCGGCCCCAGGCGAGCTTCTGCGCGGTCAGTGAGGAGGGCAGCGCGGCGGCCGTGCCCGAGGAACCGGTCGACGGCGGGGCGGCCGAGCCGGTCTCCGCGTCCCCCTTGCCGCCGCCGGACGACGAGCCGCCGCCACAGCCGGCCACCAGCAGTGCGGCGGCGCTCCCCAGCGCTGCCCACCGTACGAAACGTGCCATGTCCGTCCCCCCGCTCCACAAGCCGTCCGCACCGAGCGGCGAACGGCGGTCAGGCCATAGTAGGCAGATCGCGAGCCCCCTGCGGCAGCCTGTGGATAACCTTCTGGCCTGCGGTTTTATCCGGAATGGGGGCCTGCCGCCAGGAGCGGACGGTTCCGTGCCAGGAGCAGGGAATTCCGTACTAGGAGCAGACGGTTCCGGCCGTCGGCACCTTCCCGTCCAGCAGATAGCCGTTCACCGCGCTCTGGACGCACTTGTCCTTGCTGTCGTAGGCACCGTGCCCCTGCCCCTTGTACGTCAGCTCCACGCCGACGCCCTTGCCCAGCGCGTCCACCATCCTGCCCGCGCCCTCGTACGGCGTGGCCGGGTCGCCGGTGTTGCCCACGACGAGGATCGGCGCCGAGCCGGACGCGCTC
Source organism: Streptomyces sp. NPDC005648 (assembly GCF_040605395.1). NCBI lineage: Bacteria > Bacillati > Actinomycetota > Actinomycetes > Kitasatosporales > Streptomycetaceae > Streptomyces > Streptomyces sp. NPDC005648. The sequence goes on from NZ_JBEXCS010000101.1 coordinate 16,928, forward strand.
ACCTCGGGATGGTCGGCGGCGCCCGCCACGGCCCAGTCGGTGCAGCTGACCATGCCCCAGGCGAGGAAGTCACCGAACAGCGGCGAGGCGGCCCGGAACTCGGGCAGCTTGCGCCGTACGTAGTCGGCGGTGTAGCGGGCCTTCTCGTCCGCGCAGTTGATGGAGATGTTCGCCGCGGTGATGTTGCTGTACTCGCCGTTCTCGCTGCGTCCGTTCATCGCGTCGGAGAGCGCCATGAGGATCTTTCCGTCGCCGGCGTACGCCTCTTGCAGGCCCTCGGTCAGGTACTCCCAGAAGTCCTTGGAGTACAGGGCCTGGGCGATGCCGTTGGTCGCGGCGGTCTGGGTCAGCTCACGCGGGAAGATGCCGGGGATCGGCTTCCGGTCGAGGTCCTCCAGCAGTTTGGCGATACGGTCCTTCACGTCCTGCGCGCTGTCGCCGATCTTGCACTCCTCGCCCTTCGAGGCGCAGTCCTCGGCGAAGTTGTCCAGCGCGAGCTGAAAGCCCTTGGCCTGTCCGAGCGAGCCCTGCTCGGGGTCCTGCGTGGGGTCGACGACCGCGTCGAAGACCGCGCGCCCCACGTGCTTGGGGAACAAGTGGGCGTAGACACCGCCTAGTTCGGTGCCGTACGAGATGCCGAAGTAGTACAGCTTGCGGTCGCCCAGAACCTGTCGCATCAGGTCCATGTCACGGGCCGCGTCCGTGGTGCGCACCTGCGGCAGCATCCTCTTGGAGTTCTTCTCGCAGGCCCCGTTGAACGTCTTGGTGTTGTCCAGGAGCTTCGTCTGCTCGGCGGTGTCGTCGGGGGTGGCGTCCTGCTGGAAGTAGGAGTCGAGTTCCTGGTCGTTCTCGCACTTCACGGGGGCGCTGCGGCCGACGCCGCGCGGGTCGAAGCTGACCAGGTCGTAGCGGGTGCGCAGTTTCGCGTAGTCCTCGCCGAAGGAGGGCAGCGTGGAGACGCCCGAGCCGCCGGGCCCGCCGAAGTTGAAGACGAGCGAGCCGATGCGTCCGCTCCTGGCGCCGCTCGCCTTCGCCCGGATCAGCGCGATGCCGATCGTGTCGCCCTCGGGCCTGCTCCAGTCCAGGGGCGCCCTCATGGTGGCGCACTGCCAGGTGCCGCCGTTCGGCAGAGGCGACGGGGCGTCACCGCCGCCCTCCGCCGCGGAGGGAGCCGGACAGTCCTTCCAGTCCAGCTTCTGGGCCGACAGGTCCCCGTCCTTGGAGCCACCGCCGCACCCCGCCAGCAGAGAGGGCAGAAGTACGGCGGTGGCGGTCAGGGCAGCGGCACGCGCGCGGCGAGGCTTCGGCATGCCCCCATCCTGCGGGCGCGCGGGACGGGGCGCTCGGGACACGGGCCGTACGAGGTACGCGCGCGTACCGCCCTCGTACGACATGACGTCGTACACGCCCTCGTACTAGAGCGCGCCCTTGCGCGAGAGGTGGTTGAAGGCGAGCCAGCCCGGCAGCACCGGCAGCCACAGGGTCAGCAGACGGAACAGCAGCACCGCCGGGGCCGCGACCTCCTTGGGCAGGCCCACGGCGATCAGACCCACCGTCAGGGTCGCCTCGACGGCGCCCACGCCGCCCGGGGTCGGAGCCGCGGAGCCGAGCGCGTTTCCGGCGAGGAACACCACGGCGACGCTGGCGATGCTGAGCGAGGTCCCGTGCTGGCCGAAGGCGCGGATCGAGGCGTCCAGGCACATCACGAAGCAGGCCGTCAGCAGCAGCATGCCGCCGATGCCGGTGACCAGCTTCTGCGGCCGCTGCAGCACGTCCAGCATGCGCGGCACGACGCCGGCGAAGAGCGAGCGCACGCGCGTGACGACGAACTTCCGCAGGAACGGCACGGAGGTGACCACGAGGACGAGCACCGCCACCGTCAGCAGACCCGCGATGACCGTCCGGGACGGCGACAGCGAGGGGGTCTTCTCGGTGCCGGTCAGATAGCCGAACGACAGCAGCATCAGGATGTGGCACCCGAGCCCGAACAGCTGGGAGGCGCCCACGCTCGCGACCGCGAGCCCCGGGCGCACGCCCGCGCGTTGCAGGAAGCGCGTGTTGAGCGCGACACCGCCCACCGCGGCCGGAGCGACGATCTTGACGAAGGAGCCGGCGACCTGCGCCGCCACGGCCCGCGGGAACGGCACCCGCTCCGGCACGAACCCCATCAGCGCCATCGCCGCCGCGACGTAGCTGCCCGCCGAGAACACGACCGCCGCCGCCACCCAGCCCCACTGCGCGTTCTCGATCAGCGGCCCGAACTCGATGTGGGTGAGCTGCGTCAGCAGGAAGTACGCGCCGATGGCACCCGCGATGAAGCTGATCAGCGTCTTGGGCCGCACCCGCTCGAGACGGGCCGGCTCGACCGGTGCCTGCGGTCGGATCAGGAGCACCTGGTGCCGGATCTGTGTGAGCAGATCCTCTTCGCGCGCCTCGTCGATGGCCTCGTCGATCGCCCGCTTCTCGGCCCGCTGCTCCGCCCGTACGGACTTCTTGTCGGGCTTCTCCAGTCCGGGTCTGGTGTCGTCGTCGGCGGCCTCCAGGCGCGCCTGCTTGGCCTGCCGCGAGGCCTCCAGGACCGCGTCCCGCTCGCGCTGGGCGCGTTCCCTGGCCAGCCTGCGCAGGGTCGCGCGGGAGGTGCGGCTGAGGGCGATCGGCTGCAGCATCGGCAGACAGTCCGCCACCGCGTCCGGGCCGAGCACGGCCACCGCGGAGGCGACCGCGCGCTCGGCACCCACCCGCAGGCCGAGCGTCACCAGCAGCTGGGAGACGTCCATGCGCAGCAGCAGCTCACCGGCCGCGATCTCGCCGACGCGCAGGTCGGTGAGGATGACCGTGCCGGAACGATCCACCAGAATCGCGTCACCCACCAGCCTGCGGTGCGCGATGCGCCGGGACTGCAGCGCCCGCACCTGGTGCCAGGTGTCGTGCAGCAGGGCGTCGGTGATCTCGTCGTCCGCCAGGGAGTCGAGCGTGCGCCCGCCGGTGTGCTCGTAGACGAGCATCACGGCGTCGGGGCCGAGTTCGGAGGTCGCGATCAGCTTGGGGGCGTTGGCGCCGGCCGCGATGGCCGCGTAGGCGAGGAGGGCCTCCTGCTCCAGGGCCTGGCGCAGAGACTGGAGGCTGCTGCGGGTGGCGAAGCCGCGCAGCGTCAGATTGCGGTACGCGCGGTAGAAGAAGCCCTGGGCCTGCTGTTCCCGGTCGACGACCGTCACATCCAGGGGCGGGCCGTCCTCGAGGGTGACGAAGTAGCGCCGGCCGCGGTCGCCGGTCTCCGGATTGTCCGTGGCCTCCTCGCGGGCGGCGCTCACGGGACGGAAGCCGACGTGCCTGAGGCCCGCCATCAGGGTCCGCCCGGTGGGACGCACGTTGGGCGAGCCGACCGCGTACAGCGTCCCGTAGGCCACGGTCCAGCCCATGAGGATCGTCAGGATGATCGAGAACGGTGTCGTGTAGCCGGAGACGAGCATGGAGAACGCGTCGAGCAGCAGGACGGTCCACAGCACCGCACGCCAGCGTGGTCGCCGCGACATGCCGACGGCCGTCATGTACGCGATGACCGGCGCGAGATAGCCGTGCACCGGGTCGGTCAGGGCGTGGATGTCGCCGGGGGAGGGCTGGGTGAGCGCCTCCTGGATGGAGCCGGGGGCGGCCTTGGCGACCCAGAGGTCCGTGGCGAGCGTCACACCGTGCGCGAGTACCGCCGCGAGCACACCGTCCGCGATGCGCAGCCCGTCGCGTTTGATCAGCCGTTCGATCGCGAAGGCGACCGGCACGAGCAGGATCGCGATGCTGGAGGCCAGTCCGGCGATCTTGATGAGCAGGTCGGGCGCCTGAGTGGTGCCCTTGTTGATGTCCTGTTCGAGGCCCGAGGTGGTGCCGTGCGCGAACGCGGCGATCGCGAGCAGCACGACGATCGCCAGCACACCCGCCAGCAGCCGCATCAGGTCGGAGGGCCGGTGCACGCGCGCGGGGAGCAGTGGTTCGTCGCCCTCGACCGCTTCGCTGTGCACCTCGTCGGGGCAGTCGGCGTCGTCCCTGGTCACGTCCTTCGCGGCCGCTTCCTCGCCGTCGGTGCCGGGGTCCGGGCGCGACGAAGCGTCAGAGGTGCTCTCGGCGTCCTCTGGGTGCACACCCTGCTGCTTCATCGTCTCTTCTTGATCTCGTATCAACGGGTCACCGCCCGCATGATGGTGGCATGCCCCACCGACACACAGGGGCATCAGGGTGCGGACGCGGGGGCGCACAGTCTGCCGGAAGCGCCGTCCCGGGGCGAGGGATACGCACGGTGGCGAGCCCGTCACACTGTCGGAGGGGTGCGGCAGGATGGGCCGGATGAGCCAGGAGAGCCTTCCGTACGACGACCGGCCGGAGCACCCCGGCGCGCTGCCGGAGTACGCCGAGCGCGTCCTCGAAGTCGCCGAACTGATTCCGCCCGGGCGTGTCATGACGTACGGGGACGTGGCCGAGTGGCTGGAGGAGGGCGGCCCCCGGCAGGTCGGCCGGGCCATGTCCCTGTACGGAGGGGCCGTGCCCTGGTGGCGTGTGGTGCGCTCGGACGGCGTCCTGCTGCCCGGACACGAGCTCGAGGCGCTCGGTCACTACCGCGCCGAGAGCACGCCCCTGAAAGAAGCGAGCAGGGCCGCGGAGGGCCACCTGCCCCGCCTCGACATGAAGCGGGCCCGATGGGACGGCGGTGAACGCGCGGAGGGTCACACCTGACAGCTTCCGCCATTCGGCAACCCCGTGTGTGACACCTGATCCGTACGGGGGAACAGGGGCACATCCGTGGCATGCCGTACGTTCGAGGGTCGAGGGGCGCGCGTGTCGCCAGTGCCGCGAGGGAACAAGAGGAAGCTCTGCTTCCGCACTCGTCGTCGGCGTAGCGTCGGCTGCGCACGTCCCCCTCACCCCCCGATCACCGCCCTGCACGCACGGTGGTCCGACAACCAGCACACCCACCAGGACCGGCGAACCACGTGAGCTCCTCTTCCTCCACCCGGCGCCTGTCGCACCCCCAGGTGCGACAGGGGGCCCGTGGCGCTTACCGACTGGTGCGTACCCCGCCGGCACTTCCGGATCCCCCTCGTCTGGACGCCGCACAGCGCCGCGTGGTTGACCACAGGGCCGGTCCCCTGCTCGTTCTCGCAGGTCCGGGCACCGGCAAGACCACCACGCTCGTCGAGTCCGCGGCGGCACGAATCGCCCGGGGCGGCGACCCCGCGCGCGTGCTCGTGCTGACGTTCAGCCGCAAGGCGGCCGTCGAACTGCGCGACCGCATGGCGCTGCGCATGGGAGCCGCTCGCGCGCCCCGGGCGACCACCTTCCACTCGTTCTGCTACGCCCTGGTCCGCGCCCACCACGACAGCGACCGCTTCGCCGAGCCGCTGCGCCTGCTGTCCGGCCCCGAACAGGACGTGACCGTCCGTGAACTGCTCGCGGGCCAGCCCGACCTGGAGCGGCTCGGCCTGGCGCATGTGCGCTGGCCCGATGAGCTGCGCGCCTGCCTGACCACCCGGGGCTTCGCCGACGAGGTCCGAGCGGTCCTCGCACGCAGCCGTGAACTCGGTCTGGACCCCGGCGCCCTGGACGCCTTCGCCCGTCGTATCGGCCGCCCCGACTGGCGCGCCGCGTCCGCCTTCCTCGCCGAGTACCTCGACGTCCTCGACCTTCAGGGCGTGCTCGACTACGCCGAACTGGTCCACCGCGCGGTCCTCCTGGCCCGCCGCCCCGAGGTCGCCGAGCGGCTTGCCGCGCAGTACGACGCCGTACTCGTCGACGAGTACCAGGACACGGACGCGGCCCAGACGCGACTGCTGCACGCTCTGGCCGGCGGCGGACGCACCCTGGTCGCCTTCGGCGACCCCGACCAGTCGATCTACGCGTTCCGGGGCGCGGACGTGAACGGCATCCTGGAGTTCCCGTACGCGTTCCCGCGCGCGGACGGCCGTCCGGCACCCGTCGAGGTCCTGCGCACCTCCCGTCGCTCCGGCGCCGCCCTGCTCACCGCGACCCGCCTGATCACCCAGCGCATGCCGCTGACCCGGCTCCCGGCGGAGAAGGTCCGCGCGCACCGTGAGCTCGCCCCGGAGCGCGAAGGCGGCCGGGTGGAGGTGTACACCTATCCGACGGCCGGTACGGAACTCGACAACATCGCCGACATCCTGCGCCGAGCGCATCTCGAGGACGGCGTGCCCTGGGGCGAGATGGCCGTCCTGGTGCGCGCCGGGTCCCGCACGATCCCCACGGTCCGCCGCGCGCTGACGGCCGCGGGCGTCCCGCTGGACATCGACGGCGACGATCTGCCTCTGCGCCACGAACCGGCGGTGGCACCCTTGCTCACGGCGCTGCGGGCGGTGGCGGAGGCGGAGGCCGCCCCGGGAGGTGCAGCGCAGCCCTTCCCAGAGGACGCCTCCCCAGAGGACGCCTCCTCGGAGGGGACGCCCTGCTGGCTCGATACCGAGACCGCTCTCACCCTGCTCGCCTCCCCCCTCGCCGGCATGGACGCGGCGGACCTGCGCCGCCTCGGCCGGGCCCTGCGTGACGAGGAGCGGGCCGCGGGCAACCCCTTGCCGCCGCCGTCGGACGTGCTGCTCGCGCGGGCGCTGGCCGAGCCGGAGCGCCTGGTCGCGCACGACCCCACGTATGCGCGGGGCGCCCAACGGCTCGGCGCGCTGCTGCGCAGGGCCCGTGAGCGTCTCGCGGGCGGCGGTACGGCCGAGGAGGCGCTGTGGGACCTGTGGGAAGGCACACCATGGCCCGCACGCCTGGAGCGCTCCGCGCGGCGTGGGGGCGCGGCCGGGCGCAACGCCGACCGTGATCTGGACGCCGTGTGCGCGCTGTTCGCGACCGCCGCGCGCGCGGAGGAGCGCACCGGCGGCCGGGGCGCCCTCAACTTCCTGGAGGAGATCGAGGCCGAGGACATCGCCGCCGACACCCTCACCCGCCGGGCCGTGCGCCCCGACGCCGTCCGTCTGATGACCGCGCACCGCTCCAAGGGCCTGGAGTGGCGGCTGGTGGTCGTCGCCGGCGTGCAGGAGGGCCTGTGGCCCGACCTGCGCCGGCGCGGCTCCCTCCTGGAGGCCGACCGCATCGGCCGCGACGGGCTCGCCGAACCGCTCACCCCGGGCGCGCTGCTGGCGGAGGAGCGCCGCCTGTTCTACGTGGCCGCCACGCGCGCGCGTGAACGTCTCGTCGTCACCGCGGTGAAGGCCCCCGCGGACGACGGCGATCAGCCCTCCAGGTTCCTCGCCGAACTCGGCGTCGAACCCAAGGACGTCACGGGCCGCCCGCGCCGCCCGCTGTCGGTCGCCGCCCTGGTGGCCGAACTGCGGGCCACCACGGTCGACCCGCGCGTCTCCGACACCCTCAGGGAGGCGGCCGCCCACCGCCTGGCCCGGCTGGCCGCCCTGGCCGACGAGGACGGCCGTCCGCTGGTCCCGTCCGCCCACCCCTACCGCTGGTGGGGCACGTTCGAGCCGACCGAGAGCAAGGTGCCGCTGCGCGACCGCGACCAGCCCGTCGTGCTTTCCGGAAGCGCCCTCGACCAACTCGCCAACACCTGTGCCCTGCAGTGGTTCCTGGGCCGCGAGGTGAAGGCCGACGCGCCGGCGACGGTCGCCCAGGGCTTCGGCAACGTGGTGCACGTCCTCGCGGACGAGGTCGCCTCCGGGCACACCCCCGCCGATCTCGCCGTCCTCATGGAGCGCCTCGACTCCGTGTGGAACGCGCTCGCCTTCGACGCGCCCTGGAAGTCGGCGCAGGAGAAGGAGAACGCGCGCGTAGCGCTCGAACGCTTCCTGAAGTGGCACGTCATGGACCGCACCGGCCGCACCCCGGTGGCCAGTGAGCACGACTTCGACGTGACGCTTCAGGCGGGCGACTACGAGGTCCGCATCCGCGGCCAGATGGACCGGGTGGAGGCCGACAGCGAGGGCCGCGCCTACGTCGTCGACTTCAAGACCGGCAAGCAGGCGCCCACCGCGCGCGAGGTCGAGCACCATCCCCAGCTCGCCGTCTATCAGCTGGCCGTCCGCGAGGGCGCCGTGGACGAGGCCTTCGACGGGGTGCGCCCCGAGCCCGGCGGCGCGGAACTGGTCCAGCTGCGGCAGGGCGCCGCCAAGCGGGACGGCGGCGAGACGCTGCCCAAGGTGCAGGCGCAGGAGCCGCTGGAGGGGGAGTGGGTGGGCGATCTGCTGGCCACCGCCGCGGGCAAGGTCCTCGACGAGCGGTTCACCCCGACCTCCGGACAGCACTGCACGCACTGCGCGTTCCGGGCCTCGTGCAGCGCGCGGCCCGAGGGACGGCACGTGGTGGACTGAGCACGCCGGTGTGATCAGTCGCACCACCCGTGCTGACCTGCGCTTCTCCTCGCCCCGGAGTCGATCCGTCCTCGATTGTCGGTGGTCGCCGCTAGCCTCTCTGACGTGCCGCCCCGTATCACCGATCCCGATCAGCTCAAGGAGCTCCTCGGGATCCCGTTCACCCCGGAGCAGACGGCCTGCATCGTCGCGCCGCCCGCCCCGCAGGTGATCGTGGCCGGAGCCGGGTCGGGCAAGACGACGGTGATGGCGGCCCGTGTGGTGTGGCTGGTCGGCACCGGCCAGGTCGCCCCGGAACAGGTCCTCGGCCTCACCTTCACCAACAAGGCGGCCGGCGAACTGGCCGAGCGCGTCCGCAAGGCACTCGTCAGGGCGGGCGTGACCGACCCCGACCTCATCGACCCGGACAACCCGCCCGGCGAGCCGGTGATCTCGACGTACCACGCCTTCGCGGGCCGCCTGCTGACCGACCACGGCCTGCGGATCGGCCTGGAACCCACCTCCCGCCTCCTCGCCGACGCCACCCGCTACCAGCTCGCCGCGCGCGTGCTGCGTGAGGCCCCGGGCCCCTACCCCGCCCTCACCCGCTCCTTCGCGGATCTCGTCAGCGACCTGCTCGCCCTGGACGCGGAACTCGCCGAGCACCTCGTACCGCCGGAGAACCTGCGCGCCTACGACGCCGGCCTGCTGCGCATCCTGGAGCGCGCGAAGCTCACCAACGCCGATCTGCGCAAGGTCCCCGAGGCCGCCGCCGCGCGCCGCGAACTCGCCGACCTGGTGATGCGCTACCGCGCCGCCAAGCGTGAGCGCGACCTGCTCGACTTCGGCGACCAGATCGCCCTGTCCGCGCGGCTCGCGCGCATCCCCGAGGTGGGCCGCGTCCTGCGCGAGGAGTTCCGGGTGGTGTTGCTCGACGAGTACCAGGACACCTCGGTGGCGCAACGCATCCTCCTGGCGGGCCTGTTCGGCGACGGCACCGGCCATCCGGTGACCGCCGTCGGCGACCCCTGCCAGGCGATCTACGGCTGGCGCGGCGCCTCCGTCGCCAACCTGGACGACTTCCCCGAGCACTTCGCGCACCCCGACGGCCGCCCCGCCACCCGGCAGGCGCTCAGCGAGAACCGCCGCAGCGGCGGCCACCTCCTCGACCTCGCCAACGGCCTCGCCGAGCCGCTGCGCGCCATGCACGCGGGCGTGGAGGCCCTCCGCCCCGCCCCCGGCGCCGAGCGCGACGGCATGGTGCGCTGCGCGCTGCTGCCCACCCACGCCGAGGAGATCGACTGGATCGCCGACTCGATCGCCCACCTGGTGAACACCGGCAAGGCCCCGGGCGAGATCGCCGTCCTGTGCCGTACGGCGACCGACTTCGCGGAGATCCAGGGCGCGCTCGTCGCCCGGGACGTCCCCGTCGAGGTGGTCGGCCTGTCCGGGCTGCTGCACCTGCCCGAGATCGCCGACCTGGTCGCCGTCTGCGAGGTCCTCCAGGACCCCGGCGCCAACGCCTCCCTGGTGCGGCTGCTGACGGGCCCGCGCTGGCGCATCGGCCCGCGCGACCTGGCCCTTCTGGGACGCAGGGCCCGGCTGCTGGTGTCCCACGCGCGCGTGGACGCCGGCGACGACCGGGACCGCAGGCTCGCCGAGGCCGTCGAGGGGGTCGACCCCTCGGAGGTGATATCGCTCGCGGACGCCCTGGACACCTTCCTGGAGCTGCCGCTCGACGTCGACCAGGAGGACGACGGGCTGCCGTTCTCGCCGGACGCGCGTGTGCGGTTCGCCCGTCTGGCCGCCGAACTGCGCGACCTGCGGCGCTCGTTGGCCGACCCGCTGATGGACGTCCTGCACCGTGTCCTCGCCGTCACCGGCCTGGAGGTGGAGCTGTCTGCCTCCCCGCACGCGCTGGCCGCCCGGCGCCGCGAGACCCTGTCCAACTTCCTGGACGTCGCCGCCTCCTTCGCCGCGGGGGACGGCGAGGCGACCCTGCTCGCCTTCCTGGGCTTCCTGCGCACCGCGGCCCAGTACGAGAAGGGCCTCGACAACGCGCTCCCGGGCGGCGAGAACACCGTCAAGGTCCTCACCGCCCACAAGTCCAAGGGCCTGGAGTGGGACGTCGTCGCGGTGCCCGGCCTGGTCACCGGCACCTTCCCCAGCACCCAGGGACGCGAGAAGTGGACCGCCCAGGGCAAGGTGCTGCCGCACGGACTGCGCGGCGACGCCGACACCCTGCCCGACATCGCCGCCTGGGACCCACGCGGCCTGAAGGCCTTCCAGGAGGCCATGAAGGAACACCAGCACACCGAGGAACTCCGCCTCGGCTACGTCACCTTCACCCGCCCCCGCTCCCTCCTCCTCGGCTCCGGTCACTGGTGGGGCCCCAGCCAGAAGAAGCCACGCGGCCCGTCCGACTTCCTCCAGGCCCTCTACGACCACTGCGAGGCCGGGTACGGCGAGATCGAGGCGTGGGCGGACGAGCCCGCCGAGGACGAGGAGAACCCGGCCCTCCACGCCGCGGGCGCCGACCAGGTCTGGCCGCTGCCCCTGGACGAGGCGTCCCTCGCCCGCCGCCGCACGGCCGCCGAAACCGTCCTCGCCCACCTCGACGACCTCGCCTCCCACGAGGACGGCCACCCCGCCGCCGTACACGACCCGGACGACCACGAGGATCCCGACTGGCCCGCGCCGCCGGACGAGGACGACCTCCATGAGCAGGCCCTCTACGAGGAGGCCGGCTACGAGGAGGACGCCCCGTTCCCCGAGGACGATCCCTTCCTGGAGGAGGGACCCGGCGACTGGGACGAGTGGTCCACCGACCGCCCGACGGTTCCCCACCAGGCGTCGGCACCGGGGAGCGCCGAACGCGAGGAGACCCCGGGACGGGGCGCACGTGGATCAGCCGCCGAGCGCACCCGCACGGCCCCCGAGCGCACCCGTCCCCGCCTCACCCCGGAGGAGGCCCGCACCCTCGCCTCCTGGGACCGTGACCTGGACGCCCTCACCGGTGAGCTCCTGCGCGCGCGTGAAGCCGTCACCGACGTGCCCCTGCCCGCCTCGCTCACCGCATCCCAGGTGCTGCGCCTGGCTGCCGACCCCGACGGATTCGCGCAGGAGCTCGCGCGCCCCATGCCGCGCCCGCCGCAGCCCGCCGCGCGCCGGGGCACCCGCTTCCACGCCTGGGTCGAGGCCCGCTTCGAAGAGCTGACGCTGCCCGTTCTCGAACCGGAGGAACTCCCCGGCGGCGAGGCCGAGATCGCCGACGAACGTGACCTGGAAGCCCTCAAGGAGGCCTTCGAGCGCACCGAGTACGCCCGCCGCACCCCGCACCGCGTGGAGGCGCCCTTCCAGCTCAGCATCGCCGGCCGGGTGGTCCGGGGCCGTATCGACGCCGTCTACCGGGAAGGCGACGGCGAGACGGCGACGTACGAGATCGTTGACTGGAAGACGAACCGCAGCCGTACCGCCGACCCGCTCCAGCTCGCCCTGTACCGGCTGGCCTGGGCCGAGCAGCAGGGCGTACCGCTGGAGTCCGTCAACGCGGCGTTCCTCTACGTCCGCACCGGTGAGGTCGTACGACCGGACGACCTGCCCGGCCGTGCCGCGCTGGAGCGGCTGCTCCTGGAGGAGCCCTCCGCGCAAGCAAACTGTGAGGAACCGCCCACCGAGGATGTCGGTGCGGGCCGATAGGCTCGTGACCATGAGCCAGACCCCGGACAGCGCTGTCCGTACGTACATCGAGCAGCACCGCACGGCCTTCCTCGACGAGCTCGCGGAGTGGCTGCGCATCCCGTCCGTGTCCGCCCAGCCGGACCACGCGCCCGATGTACGCCGCAGCGCCGACTGGCTCGCCGCCAAGCTGAAGGAGACCGGCTTCCCGACCGTCGAGGTCTGGGAGACCCCGGGTGCCCCGGCCGTCTTCGCCGAGTGGCCCGCCGACAGCCCCGAGGCACCCACCGTCCTCGTCTACGGCCATCACGACGTGCAGCCCGCCGCCCGCGAGGACGGCTGGGACAGCGAGCCCTTCGAGCCCCTCGTCCGGGACGACCGCCTCTACGCGCGCGGGGCCGCCGACGACAAGGGGCAGGTGTTCTTCCACACACTCGGCGTACGCGCCCACCTCGCCGCCACCGGCCGCACCGCCCCCGCCGTCCACCTGAAGCTGCTCGTGGAGGGCGAGGAGGAGTCCGGCTCACCCCACTTCCGCGCCCTGGTCGAGGAGCACGCGGACCGGCTCGCCGCCGACGCCGTGATCGTCTCCGACACCGGCATGTGGTCCGAGGACACCCCCACCGTGTGCACCGGCATGCGCGGACTCGCCGAGTGCGAGATCCAGCTGTCCGGCCCCGACCAGGACATCCACTCGGGCTCCTTCGGCGGCGCCGTGCCCAACCCGGCCACCGCGGCCGCCCGCCTGGTCGCCGCGCTGCACGACGACCACGCGCGCGTGGCGATCCCCGGCTTCTACGACGGCATCGTCGAACTCACCGACCGCGAGCGCGAGCTCTTCGCCGAGCTGCCTTTCGACGAGGGACAGTGGCTGCGCACCGCCAAGTCGCACGCCACCCATGGCGAGGCCGGGCACACCACCCTGGAGCGCATCTGGGCCCGGCCCACCGCCGAGGTCAACGGCATCGGCGGTGGCTACCAGGGCCCCGGCAGCAAGACGATCATCCCGTCCTCGGCCATGGTGAAGCTCTCCTTCCGGCTCGTCGCCGGGCAGGACCCCGACCACATCGAGAAGGCCGTGCGCGCGTGGGCGGCCGGGCAGGTGCCCGCCGGCATCCGGTCCGAGATCACCTTCGGCGCCGCCACCCGCCCGTGTCTGACGCCGCTGGACCACCCGGCCCTGCAGTCCGTCGTCCGCGCGATGGGCCGCGCCTTCGGCGAGCCGATCCGCTTCACCCGTGAGGGCGGCTCCGGACCGGCCGCCGACCTCCAGGAAGTCCTGGCCGCACCCGTGCTCTTCCTGGGTATTTCCGTCCCGTCCGACGGCTGGCACGCACCGAACGAGAAGGTGGAGCTCGCCCTGCTCCTCAAGGGCGTCGAGACCACCGCCTACCTGTGGGGCGACCTCGCGGAGACCTGGCGCCATGCGCCCTGAGCGTCCGCACGTCCCGCCGAACCGCCAGCCGAAACAACCCGTTCCACAGGGGGAGTTGGAAGCACCCGTGACCACCTGGACCGACCACACCGCCGACCGCCCCATCTCGCTCACCGCCCCGAGCGGCATCGACCGCGCCGCCCACCACCGGCTCGACGAAGCCTGGCTCGCGGCGGCTTGGAGCCACCCCACGACCCGCTGCTTCGTGGTCTCCGGCGGCCAGGTCCTCATCGACGAGACGCCCGACGGCCGTACCGAACTCGTCATGACGCCCTCCTTCGAGGCGCCGCTGACGGAGGCGCACCGCTACTTCCTGGGCACCGACGAGGAGGGCGTCAGCTACTTCGCCCTCCAGAAGGACGCGCTGCCCGGCCGGATCGACCAGTCGGCGCGCGCGGCGGGCCTGCGCGAGGCGGGGCTGCTGCTGTCGCCGCGCGACACCGGTCTCATGGTGCACGCGGTCGGCCTGGAGAACTGGCAGCGCACGCACCGCTTCTGCTCCCGCTGCGGCGAGCGCACCGTCATCGCCGCGGCCGGGCACATCCGCCGCTGCCCCGCCTGCGGTGCCGAGCACTACCCGCGCACCGACCCCGCCGTGATCATGGCGGTCACCGACGAGGCGGACCGTATCCTGCTCGGCCGCCAGGTGCACTGGCCCGAGGGCCGCTTCTCGACGCTCGCCGGCTTCGTGGAGCCCGGCGAGTCCATCGAGCAGGCGGTGCGCCGCGAGGTCTTCGAGGAGGCCGGCATCAGCGTCGGGCAGGTGGAGTACGTCGCGAGCCAGCCCTGGCCGTTCCCGTCCAGCCTCATGCTCGGCTTCATGGCCCACGCCACCTCGACCGAGATCGACGTCGACGGCGACGAGATCCATGAGGCCCGCTGGTTCTCCCGCGACGAACTGGGCGCCGCCTTCGAGTCCGGCGAGGTACTGCCTCCGTACGGCATCTCCATCGCGGCCCGCCTGATCGAGCTCTGGTACGGCAAGCCGCTGCCGACGAGGAGCGTGTGACTCCGCACGGCGGGTGTGGCGCACATCACAAAGGCGGTGCCTGAGGACTCCTCAGGCACCGCCTTTCGCGCGTCTCAGTGGCGCGTCACGCGCCGATCTTCTGCTTCACCTGTGCCAGCGACGGGTTGGTGAGGGTCGAGCCGTCCGCGAACAGCACGGTCGGCACCGTCTGGTTTCCGCCATTCGCCTTCTCGACGAACGCCGCGGACTCCGGGTCCAGTTCGATGTTGATCTCGTTGTACGTGATGCCCTCGCGGTCCATCTGGCTCTTCAGCCGACGGCAGTAGCCGCACCACGTCGTGCTGTACATCGTCACAGTGCCCGGCATGTCTCTTGCGCTCCTTGGCTGCTGGGGATCGGTGGTCGCAGAGGGGAAACGCACGGGGAAGGGCCACCATTCCCCCGTTCGGTGCCCGGCCGAACGTGACGCCTGCCGCATTGGTACGACAAGAGCTGTCCGCCTGTGGACAACCGCCGCACCCGTCTCCGGCGACCTGGCAGCATGGCGGTGTGACAGCAGCAACGCACTCCACGCTCTTCCCGCGGGTACCGGACTCGGCCGACGCGGTGCTGGAAGGGCTCGACCCCGAGCAGCGCGAGGTGGCCACCGCCCTGCACGGACCGGTGTGCGTCCTGGCCGGTGCCGGCACCGGCAAGACCCGGGCGATCACCCACCGCATCGCCTACGGGGTGCGCGCCGGGATCCTGCAGCCCTCCAGCGTGCTGGCCGTCACCTTCACCAACCGCGCCGCGGGGGAGATGCGGGGCCGGCTGCGCCAGCTCGGTGCCGTCGGCGTCCAGGCCCGCACCTTCCACTCGGCGGCCCTGCGCCAGCTCCAGTACTTCTGGCCGAAAGCGGTCGGCGGCTCCATGCCCCGGCTCGTCGACCGCAAGATCCAGCTCGTCGCCGACGCCGCGGCCGCCTGCCGCATCCGCCTCGACCGCGGTGAGCTGCGGGATGTCACCGGTGAGATCGAGTGGTCCAAGGTCACCCAGACCGTCCCCGCCGACTACGCGGCGGCCGCCGCCAAGGCCGGCCGGGACACCCCCCGCGACCCGGCCGAGATCGCCCAGCTCTACTCCGTCTACGAGGACCTCAAGCGGGACCGCTCCGTCATCGACTTCGAGGACGTCCTGCTGCTGACCGTCGCCGTCCTCCAGGACCGGCACGACATCGCCGACCAGGTCCGCGCCCAGTACCAGCACTTCGTCGTCGACGAGTACCAGGACGTCAGCCCCCTCCAGCAGCGCCTGCTGGAGCTGTGGCTGGGCGAGCGGGACAACCTGTGCGTGGTCGGCGACGCCAGCCAGACGATCTACTCGTTCACCGGGGCCACCCCCGACCACCTGCTGGGCTTCCGCGCCCGCCACCCGGGAGCGACCGTCGTCAAGCTGGTCCGCGACTACCGCTCCACCCCCCAGGTCGTCCACCTCGCCAACGGCCTCCTCGCCCAGGCCCGCGGCCGCGCCGCCGACCACCGCCTGGAGCTGGTCTCACAGCGCGAGGCCGGGCCCGAGCCCCGCTACACCGAGTACACCGACGAGCCCGCCGAGGCCGAGGGCGCCGCCCGCCGCATCCGCGACCTGATCGACGCGGGCGTCCCGGCGAGCGAGATCGCCGTCCTGTTCCGCACCAACTCCCAGTCGGAGACCTACGAGCAGGCCCTCGCCGACGCCGGAGTGCCCTACCAACTCCGGGGCGCCGAGCGGTTCTTCGAACGCCCCGAGGTGCGCAAGTCGATCGTCGCCCTGCGCGCCGCGGCCCGCTTCGGCCGCAACGACTCTCTCCTGGACGACGCCGTCGACCTGCCCTCCCAGGTGCGTGCCGTGCTCTCGAGCGAGGGCTGGACACCCCAGCCCCCGGCCGGCTCGGGCGCCGTCAGAGAGCGCTGGGAGTCCCTCGCGGCCCTGGTGAACCTGGCGCAGGACTTCACCGCCGCCAAACCCGGCGCCACCCTCGCCGACCTCGTCGCCGAACTGGACGAGCGGACGGGCGCCCAACACGCCCCGACCGTCCAGGGCGTCACCCTGGCCTCGCTGCACTCGGCCAAGGGCCTCGAATGGGACGTCGTCTTCCTGGTCGGGGTCGCCGAGGGCATGATGCCGATCACCTACGCGAAGACCGACGAGCAGATCGAGGAGGAGCGCCGCCTCCTCTACGTCGGTGTCACCCGCGCCCGCGAGCGCCTGTACGTCTCCTGGGCGCTGTCCCGCTCACCCGGCGGCCGTCCCAACCGCCGCCCCAGCCGCTTCCTGGACGGTCTGCGGCCCGGCTCCACGGCCACCGCGGGGCGCGGCGCGGCGGGCGGCGACGCAGGCGTCGAGCGCGGCTTCACCGGCAGAGCGGACATCGCCGTCCCGCGCCGCACCCAGCGCACCCCGGCCCGCTGCCGGGTCTGCGGGCGCACGCTCACCGACGCCGGCGAGATGAAGCTGATGCGCTGCGAGGACTGCCCCTCCGACATGGACGAGGGTCTGTACGAGCGGCTTCGGGAGTGGCGGGCGGACCAGGCGGGGCGCAGCGGACAGCCCGCGTTCTGCGTCTTCACCGACAAGACGCTGATGGCGATCGCCGAGACCGTCCCCGACGACGAGCACGAGCTGGCGCGCATCCCCGGAGTCGGCCGGCGCAAGCTCAACCGCTACGGAGCCGATGTTCTGGCCATCTGCGCAGGCCAAGTCCTTGGAGGAGACGACGAGAAGACCTGATCCGAACTCGTCGAAAAAATAGTTTGCGCATGCCCCAGCAATCCCCATAGGTTCTTAGCCACGGGGACGGAGGCCTTCTCGGAGGCCCTGATTCCGTGTTCTACTTGCATATCCGTCGGGCTGGTTCATCCCAGTCCCCGAAGCGCCGAGAGGAGGCGAGTCCAGTGATCAGCATCTACAGCAGCTCCATCAGCACCGTGAAAATGACCGATCGCTCGGTCGTCGCCTCCCTGTGCATGCTCGGCGCCTCGAACCCGGGCACCGGTCTGCCCGGCATCACTGCCGTGCGTCCGGCGTCCTCCGTGTCTCTTGCGGGTCTTCCCATCCGTGAGCGCAATGAGCGACCGACCAAGGCACTGGAAGCAGTAGCGGCACAGGCGCAGGCCTATGCCTTTACGGCGGCCGGTGCCGGAAGCCGGAAGCAGACGAAGCAGCACCACCAGATGTGGGCCTTCCGTGGGCCAGAACCCTGGAGTGATCCAGCCTGATCGCCGATCAGGCCGGCGCCTTCAGGGCCGCGGAACCCCATCCGGGATCCGCGGCCCTTCTGTTTTCCCCGAACGGGGACGACGGAGCGAAGGGGCCTCGGGACAACAGCAGAACCCGGTACCAGCCGCCAACCGGCCCAACAGGGCCGGCACGACCAGACGAGGAAGACCAACCGTGCAACTCGAAGCGCACGCCCCGTCCGTACCGCCTTCCGAAACGATCCCCCCGCCCGGCCTCACGGAGGACTCCACCTTGACCCCGCTCACCGCGCTCACCGCGCTCGACGACGCCATCGAGAGCCTCGGCGTACCCGTCCCCTGCCGTTCCTACGACCCGGAGGTCTTCTTCGCCGAGTCGCCGGCGGACGTCGAGTACGCCAAGTCCCTCTGCCGCACCTGCCCGCTGATCGAGGCCTGCCTCGCCGGCGCCAAGGAGCGGCGTGAGCCCTGGGGCGTCTGGGGTGGCGAGCTGTTCGTCCAGGGTGTCGTCGTCGCCCGGAAGCGGCCCCGTGGTCGCCCGCGCAAGAACCCGGTCACGGCATGAACACCGCAGGAACGATCGACCGCCCCCTCACGAACGACCCCACGAAGCAGGCCCCGATGAAGCCGTCCACCTACGAGCCCACCGGCTCCGCGATCGAAGACCTCACCATGACCGGCGTGACCGGTTCGCGTCAGAACAGGACCCGAGAGATGCAACTCCAACCAGAAGCCCTGGCTCGTGCGCATATGCACGACCGACTGCATGAGGCCGCGCGGGAACGCCAGGCCGTGCGCCTGGTGGTCGCCCGCCGGATGCAGCGCCGAGCGGAGCGCGCCTCGCTGCGCGCCCGCCGGGCGCTCGCCATGGCGGTCATGCAGTAACCCACCACACCTGAAGCGGTGGCCTCCCCAGACGGGGGGCGTCAGCTCCCCGCGGGGGCCGGTCCGTCCGCACGGACCGGCCCCCGCGGTGCGTTGTGCCCGCCGGCCGGTCCCGTGCGCAGTAAGGCCAGATCCATGGCACGCCCCTCCCCTTCCCTGCCTCTGTCCCCGGCTCCCAGGCAGG
>NZ_JBEXCS010000102.1:0-35102 GCF_040605395.1 Streptomyces sp. NPDC005648
GCTCCGGCACCCTGCGCTACCTCCTGGTGGCACCCGCCGGACGCACCCGCCTGCTCCTCACCAAGTACACTCCTCGTGTTCCAGCTCGGGCGCTCCCCAGGTTCCCGCTCCGGGCGCGCCACCAAGATTTTCCTCCTCCACATATGGAGCACAAGTCACGCACAGAGGAGGATTGCATTCCGCAGGTCACGGGTATGACGGGCTACGACCGTGATGGGCAGTGTGGCCGTGTGGGAGGGACCCCATGTTGTTGTTCGAAGCACTCGGCTCCGCATTGCTCGGTCTGGCCCTGGCATGGGCGGCGGACCACCGCCTCTCCCACCGCCTGCCGACCCGCTCCCTGGTCCTCGCCACAGGCGTCGCCGGAGCCCTCTTCGGCGCCTTCCTCACCCACAGCGCCTTCGACCCGGGCAACTTCCTGCTGGTCCTCATCGGCGCGACGATCGTCTCGGCGGCGTCCCTGTCACTGCTCCTGCGCCCGTCAGGCAGACTCCGCCGCCAGGCGCCGGCGTAGAACATCGGCCCGAGGGGCGCGGCCGGACACCCCCGCGGGGCCGGACACGCCGCACCGCGCCACCCACGGAGCGCCCGCGCCCCCCACCGAGCGCTACGCCGCCAGGCCCAGCGCAGCCATCCGCTTCGTGTGGGCCTCGGTGATCCGCGAGAACATCCGCCCGACCTCAGCCAGGTCGAACCCGTCGGCGACCCCGCCCACCAGCATCGTCGACAGCGCGTCCCTGTCGGCGACGACCCGCTGCGACTGGGACAGCGCCTCGCCCATCAGCCGCCGGGCCCACAGAGCGAGCCGTCCACCCACCCGCGGATCGGCGTCGATGGCGGCCCGTACCTTCTCCACGGCGAACCCCGCGTGCCCGGTGTCGTCCAGCACGGCGAGCACCAGCTCACGCGTGTCCGAGTCGAGCCGCGCCGCGACCTCCCGGTAGAAGTCACTGGCGATCGAGTCACCGACGTACGCCTTGACCAGCCCCTCCAGCCAGTCCGACGGCGCCGTCTGCCGGTGGAAGCCGTCCAGCGCCGCGACGAACGGCTCCATGGCCAGCGTCGGTTCCTCGCCGATCTCCGTCAGCCGGTCCCGCAGCTTCTCGTAGTGATGGAACTCGGCCGACGCCATCTTCGCGAGCTCCGCCTTGTCCGCCAGCGTCGGCGCCAGCTTCGCGTCCTCCGCGAGCCGCTCGAACGCCGCGAGTTCGCCGTAGGCGAGCGCACCGAGGAGGTCGACGACCGCGGCCCGGTACTGCGGGTCGGCGGAGGCCTTCGCCCAGTCCTGGGCGGCCACTCCGGTGTGCGCGGCAGATGCGTCAGAGGTGTTGTCAGGCGTCGTCATGAAGCGCACAATAGTCCGCTTGCCGGGCCCCGGAAGTCCCTGGTCAATCAGTGTGACGACGACTACGTGACCAAATCGGCCACCGCGTGTGCGGGATTCCGGGGTATGGTGGTAATGCGCCTGCCGACCAATCGACGGGCCGCACGTATGAGGATGCCCGGTCGGTGGCCCGATCGGCTCCGACCCGACAGCCCTCCTTGTCCGTACGGCACATTGCGTACGGCGTCCGGAGGGAGACCCCTCAGCGGTACGAGCGCTAGAGCGTCGGCAGTGGTCCCGTGCCCTACGGCAAGCCCGTAAGGCAGCCGACGTCCCCGGCACGGTCCGTCACAGACCCCCGCGCTCGCCTCGCACCGCGCACACAGAAGAGGCAGCACCCTGACTACGACGTTCAGAGATCTCGGAATCCTTCCCGAGACCGCCGAGGCCCTCGAGGCCGTCGGCATCATCACCCCCTTCCCCATCCAGGAGATGACCCTCCCCGTCGCCCTCTCCGGCACGGACGTCATCGGCCAGGCCAAGACCGGCACCGGCAAGACGCTGGGCTTCGGCCTCCCGCTCCTGGAGCGGGTCACCGTCCCCGCCGACGTGGAGGCCGGGCGCGCCAGGCCCGAGGACCTCACCGACACCCCGCAGGCCCTCGTCGTCGTCCCGACGCGCGAGCTGTGCACCCAGGTCACCAACGACCTGCTGACCGCCGGCAAGGTCCGCAACGTCCGAGTGACGGCGATCTACGGCGGCCGGGCCTACGAGCCCCAGGTCGAGGCCCTCAGGAAGGGCGTCGACGTGGTCGTCGGCACCCCGGGCCGGCTGCTGGACCTCGCGGGCCAGAAGAAGCTCAACCTCAAGCACGTCAAGGCGCTCGTCCTCGACGAGGCCGACGAGATGCTCGACCTGGGCTTCCTGCCCGACGTCGAGAAGATCATCGACATGCTGCCGGCCAAGCGCCAGACCATGCTGTTCTCGGCGACCATGCCGGGCGCGGTCATCGGCCTGGCCCGCCGCTACATGTCGCAGCCCACGCACATCCGCGCCACCGCGCCGGACGACGAGGGCGTGACGGTCGCGAACACCGCGCAGCACGTCTACCGCGCGCACAACATGGACAAGCCCGAGATGGTCGCGCGGATACTGCAGGCCGACGGCCGCGGGCTGGCCATGATCTTCTGCCGTACGAAGCGTACGGCGGCCGACCTCGCCGACCAGCTCAAGCAGCGCGGTTTCGCCGCCGGAGCCGTCCACGGCGACCTCGGCCAGGGCGCCCGTGAGCAGGCGCTGCGCGCCTTCCGCAACGGCAAGGTGGATGTCCTCGTCTGCACCGACGTCGCCGCGCGCGGCATCGACGTCGAGGGCGTGACGCACGTCATCAACTACCAGTCGCCGGAAGAGGAGAAGACCTACCTGCACCGCATCGGCCGCACCGGCCGCGCGGGCAAGAAGGGCATCGCGATCACGCTGGTCGACTGGGACGACATCCCGCGCTGGCAGCTGATCAACAAGGCGCTGGAGCTGAGCTTCAACGACCCGCCGGAGACGTACTCCACCTCCCCGCACCTGTTCGAGGATCTGAGCATCCCCGCCGGCACCAAGGGTGTCCTGCCGCGTGCCGAGCGCACGCGCGCGGGGCTGGACGCGGAGGAGCTGGAGGACCTCGGCGAGACCGGCGGCCGCGGTGGACGCGGTCGCGGTGGCCGAAGCGGCGAGCGCGGTGGCCGGGGCGAGTCCCGTTCCGCCGAGCACGAGCGTCCGGCGCGTACGCCGCGGCGCCGTCGCCGTACGCGCAACGGCGCTCCGCTGGAGGGCACCGGCACGCCTGAGGCCGCGCCGCGGGAGACCTCCGCCGTCGAGGAGACCGAGGGCGTCCGCACTCCGCGTCGCCGCCGCCGCACCCGCAACGGAGCGGTTTCGGAGCCGGTGCCGGCCACGACAACGGCCCCCGAGGCCGCGGAGGCCGCCGTCACGACGGCGGAGGGCCCCGCGCTCGACGCCCCCGAGACCCCGGCCAAGCCGCGCCGCCGCCGCACCCGCAAGTCGGCGGAGACACTCGCCGTGGAAACTCCGGCGGTCACCGAGACTCCGGCCGCCACGGAGACCGCCGAGGCTCCGGCCGCCACGACGGCCGCCGCGACGGTTGTGGAGCCCGAGGCCCCCGCCGCCCA
Organism: Streptomyces sp. NPDC005648; assembly: GCF_040605395.1. Classification (NCBI taxonomy): domain Bacteria; kingdom Bacillati; phylum Actinomycetota; class Actinomycetes; order Kitasatosporales; family Streptomycetaceae; genus Streptomyces; species Streptomyces sp. NPDC005648. Next base: position 3,505 of record NZ_JBEXCS010000102.1, read on the forward strand.
GCCGCGCCGCCGCACCCGGAAGACCGCGTCGGCCGCCGAGACCGCCGTCGACACGGCCGAGGGGACCACCGAGTCCGCCCCGGAGCAGACGGAGACGGCCCCGCGGCGCCGTACGCGCAAGACGACGGCACCGGCGGAGACCGCCACCGAGGCGACGGAGACGACAGAGCCGAAGCCCCGCACCCGGACCCGCAAGGCAACCGCCCCCGCGGAAACGGCAGTTGACACAGCCGAAGCCACGGAGACCAAGCCGCGCACCCGGACCCGCAAGGCCACGGCCACCGCTGCGGAAGCCACGGTCGACACGGCCGAGGCCACCGAGGCCAAGCCCCGCACCCGGACCCGTAAGGCAACGGCCGCCGCGGTAACGGCGGTTGACACGGCCGAGGCCGCGGAAGCCAAGCCTCGCCGGACCCGGAAGGCTGCTGCCGTCGCGGAGATCCCCGCTCAGGCGGCCGCCGAACCGGAGGCCAAGCCGCGCACCAGGGCCCGTAAGGCGACGGCCACCGCGGAGGCCGCGGTCGACACGGCCGAGGGCGCGGAAGCCAAGCCCCGCACCCGGACCCGCAAGACAGCCGCCGCCGCGACCCCGGTGGACACCACCGAGGCCGTCGAGGCCAAGCCCCGCACGCGCACCCGTAAGGTCGCCGAGGCTGTCGCCACCGCGCCGGAGGCCACCGAGCCCAAGCCGCGCACCCGGACCCGCAAGGCAACCGCCGCCGCGGAGGCCGCGGTCGACACGGCCGAGGGCACGGAAGCCAAGCCCCGCACCCGGACCCGCAAGACAGCCGCCGCGACCCCGGTGGACACCACCGAGGCCGTCGAGGCCAAGCCCCGCACCCGGGCCCGTAAGGCGACAGCCGCCGCCGAGATCCCGGCTCAGGCCGCGGAGGAGCCCGTGGCCAAGCCCCGGACCCGCGCGCGCAAGGCCACGGCCACCGCCGAGGTCGCCGCCGAAGCGGCCGAGCCCAAGCCCCGTACGCGCCGCCCCCGCAAGGCGACGGCCGCCGCGGAGCCCACGGAGAGCTGACCGCTCACTCACCGGACGGCCCGGCCCACCTCATGTGGGCCGGGCCGTCGGCGTTCCGGCAGGCGTCCCGACAGCGGCACGGGCGTGGGCGCACTGCCCTCTGGCCCCTCCGTCACCGCGGAGCGTCACACACCCGCTTCCGCCGACACACGGACTCCGCACCCCCACCGTCGACGCCCTCACCTCAGCGCCCACAACGGTGCACCCAGCTCAGCACCTCCGCCTACCCGCCACCCGGCCCCTTCCTCCCCCCGTCACCCCCGCCGGATACGCTCCCTTCATGAGCCGTCCCCCGACCTTCGCCCCGCCCGTCGGCGCGCGTGCGTTCGTGCTTCGTACCGACCGTGGAGACTTCGCCGCCATCGAGGCGGTGCCGGCGGACGGTGTCGCCCTGAAGGGCACCGCTCTGCTGCTGCCCGGCTTCACCGGCAGCAAGGAGGACTTCAACCCCCTGCACCAGACCCTCGCCGCCCGCGGGTACCACACCGTCGCCGTGGACGGCCGGGGCCAGTACGAGTCCGACGGGCCCGAGCACGACGAGTCGGCGTACGCCCAGGGAGAGCTCGCCCAGGACGTCCTCGCCCAGGCGGCGGCCCTCGGCGCCCCGGGCGCCCCCGTCCATCTGCTCGGCCACTCCCTGGGCGGCCAGATCGCCCGTGCGGCCGTTCTGCTCGACCACACCCCGTTCCGTTCGCTCACCCTGATGGCCTCCGGCCCCGCCCAGATCTCCAGCTCCCAGCAACAGCGCGTCAAGCTGCTGCGGGATGCCCTCGCCGTGATGACGATGACCGAGGTGTGGGACGCGATCCAGGCCATGGAGCCGCCGGAGGAGACCGACACCGGAGATCTGGACGAGGGGCTCGACGACCGGGACGACCTGCGCCGCCGCTGGCTGGGCAACAAGCCCGCCCAGCTCATCGCGACGGGCCGCCAGTTGTGCGTGGAGCCGGACCGGGTGGCCGAGCTCGCCGTGGTCCCGCTCCCCTTCCACGTCCTGTCGGGCTCCCGGGACGACACCTGGCCGGTGACGCTCCTCGACGACATGGCGCTGCGCCTGCGGGCCCACCGCACGGTGATCCAGGGCGCCGAGCACTCCCCCAACACCGACAAGCCCCTGGAGACGGCCCGCGCCTTCGCCGACTTCTGGGACGGGACGGCCGACGCCCTCAAGTTCTGACGGCATCAAGTCCTGACGCCCTCAAGTTCTGACGCCGTCAAGTCATCACGCGGTCAAGTCCTGACGCCGGCAAGTCCCAGCGGGACGGCGTCAGTACAGCGTCTGCAGATGCTCCCAGAACCCGTCCCGCAGCGCCCGCCGCAGATCCGACTGGCCGCGCAGCGAGTACTGCAGCAACCCCTCCGCCTCCACCAACAGGTCCTGGTCCACCGAGCCCGGCAGATACGGATGCCCCGGCAGCAGCTCCACCAGAGACTCACGCCCCCGCGCCGCCAGCCACTTCGCCGCGATCTGCGCGCCGACGAAACGGACGTCCTCGCGGGTCGGCCGGGAGGCGCCGGCCTCGTAGGCGGCGGCGGTGCGCCGGGCGACGTACGGCTTGAAGAAGTCGAGGTCGAGGGTGCGCTGGCTGTCGACCTCCCAGAGCAGCGGTTCCGCCTGGTTGCGGCCCTCGGGCGCCTCGATGCCCCAGAGGTGGACCCGGGCGCCGTACCCCTGGGCCGCCTCGACCGCGGAGACGAGGTCCTCGTCGCCGCCGAGCAGGGCCGCGTCGCTGATGGCGCGGTGGCGGGCGAGGGACTCGAGGTCGCTGCGGATGAGTGAGTCGACGCCCTTCTGCTGGTTGTTGGCGTTCAGGTTGCCCAACCGGACCTTGACGTCGGGGAGTTCGGCGATCGACTGCTGCTCGGCGGTGTGAATGCGGCGTCTCGCGCCGTCGTACCAGTAGACCCGCAGCAGCCGGCTGTCCGCGAAGATCGTGCGGGCCCGGTCGATGAGTGCCTCGATCAGCCCCTCGGCGTCCAGGTCGAAGGCGCGCCGGTCCTCGGTCCCGGCCACCAGGCGTCCCGCGGCCGCGTACAGGTAACCCGCGTCGACGAAGATCGCATGCGTCGAGGGCGTCTTCGCCACCTCGGCGAGCATGCGCTGGAGCAGCTCGTTCGTGCGGTCGATGCGGGCGGTGAGGGCCGCGAGGTCGTCGTTCATCACCTCCATTGTCCCGGCGGTCACGCTGCGAACACAACCGGTCCCGGTCAGTCTCATTCACACATCTCGCACGCCTCTTACCGGTCAGTAATTAGTCGTTCGAAAAATTTCTTTAGCGTAGGGAATGTTTGTAACACGCAGGCCGTTGACTGACACAGAACCACGAAGACGAAGGGAGAGGCCATGCGCTTCGAAATCATGCGACTCGACGAGGTCGACGGGACGCCCGTGGACAGCACTGTCGTGGACGCCGCCTCCGTCAACCGGATCGTGCAGCAGGCCGCCGCCATCGGGCAGCGCCTGTGGATCCGACCGGCCGAGAACACGGCCGCGTAACCGACACAGACGCGGATCACCGCCGAAGCTTCAGAGCCCCCGTACGGCACCACGCCGTACGGGGGCTCTGCGCTTGCGGTCTCCGCGCTTCGCGGGCTCAGCTCGCCCGGATCACCTGGGTGATCCCGTTGATGATCTGCTGCACGGCGATCGCGGACAGCATCATGCCCGCGAGCCGCGTCACCAGGACGACACCGCCGTCCTTGATGACCCGGATGATCAGCAGCGAGTAGCGCATCACCAGCCACAGCACGACATGGATGGCGAGGATCGCGCACCACACCGAGACCTGCGTGGCCACGCTGTCGGCCTTCTGCACGGCGAGGATGACGGACACGATCGCGCCCGGACCGGCCAGCAGCGGCATGCCCAGCGGCACGAGCGCCACATTGACGTCCTTGGTCTGCTTCGGCTCGTCGGTCTTGCCGGTGAGCAGGTCGAGGGCGATCAGCAGGAGCAGCAGCCCGCCCGCGATCATCAGTGCGGGCACGGACACGTGCAGGTAGTCGAGGATCTGGTGTCCCAGGAGTCCGAAGACGGTGATCACACCGCAGGCCACACACACGGCCTGGAAGGCCATCCGCTTCTGCACCTTGCCGGGGCGTCCGGCGGTGAGGGCGAGGAAGATCGGGGTGATCCCGGGGGGATCCATGATGACGAAGAGGGTCAGGAAGAGGGAGCCGAAAACGGCGGCGTCGAACATGAGGGCCTTGCCGGAGGAGGGGTGAGCGGGGTGGCGTGGGCGGGCGTCAGGCTCCGCCGGTCCCCGGCACCGGGAACGCCCCGGTCGCCCGGCGCGTGATCTCGCCGTACACCTCGGGGTCGGTGGTGTACTCGCCGAGCACGCAGGTCTTGCGGCTGCCGTGGTAGTCGCTGGACCCGGTGGTCAGCAGCCCCAGTTCCTTGGCCAGCCCCCGCAGCCGCGCCCGGGTCTCCGGGTCGTGGTCCATGTGGTCGACCTCGATGCCGTCGAGGCCGGCGGCGGCCATCTCGGCGATCGCGGACTCCGGCACCGTACGACCGCGCTTGCCGGCCCCGGGATGCGCGAACACCGTCACGCCGCCGGCCGCCTTGACCAGCCGGATCGCCTCGAACGGGTCCGTCTCGTGCTTCGGCACATGCGCCCGTCCGCCGTCGGCCAGCCAGTCGGCGGTGAACGCCTCGTCCACGCTCCGCACGACGCCCAGCTCGACCAGCGCGGTGGCGACATGCGGCCGGCCGACCGACCCGTCCCCGGCGATCCGCGCCACCTGCTCCCAGGTGACCGGCACGCCCAGATCCCGCAGCCGGTCGACCATGGCGCGCGCCCGCGGCACCCGGTCGTCCCGCACCAGCTCGCGCTCGGCGAGCAGCGCGGGCTCCCCGGGGTCGAAGAGATAGGCGAGCAGGTGCATGGAGACACCGTCGACACGGCAGGACAGCTCGGCCCCGGTCACGAGGGTCAGCCCCTCGGGCAGCGCGGCGACGGCCTCGGCATGTCCGCGGGTGGTGTCGTGGTCGGTCAGCGCGACGACGTCGAGCCCGGCGGCGGCGGCGTTGCGCACCAGCTCGGCCGGGGTGTCCGTACCGTCGGAAGCCGTGGAGTGGCAGTGCAGATCGATACGCACGACACGGACTCCAGGCGTTGACGGAACGGAAGAGGACGCTCAAGGATAACCGGATTTTCGAGCTCCCCTGTCACACCCGAATCGGCGATACGCCCCCTACAGGCCACCCTCAGGGTTTCAACAGCCGAGGCGACAGCGCGCCACAGGGAACCAGCTCGACCTCCGCACCCGCGTCCCGCAGATCGGTCAGCACCAGCTCGTCGTACATCAGCAGCCCGGACTGCTCGGGCCAGACCACGGCCCACAGCCACAGCCCCCGCGCCTCCCCGGCGAACACCGCGCGGTCGTCCGGCGCCCCGGTGACATGCCACAGCGGAGTGGGCCGACCGCCCGCCAGCACCTTGGCCTGTGGTGGCTTCTCGACACTCATGTAGGGCCCCGGGTCGGGTCCGTCGATGCCCGCGTACCGCGCGCCGAGGCCGACGCCGAGCTCCTCGGCGACCAGGATCAGCTCGCCCATGCCGCCGAGCGGACCGGGTCCCGAGCAGGCCACCGCGGTCGCCCGCCCGCCGTGCCGGTCGTCGCCCGCGCACGCCACGCCCGTGAACAGCCAGCCGACCGGCAGCGGCCAGGGCATCCACACCGGCACCTGGGTGCGGTGCACCACCACGCTGAGGGCCTCGACGCTGGGCGGGATCACGGGCTGCACCGGATGCACGGTGCCGTGCACATCGCACTGCCAGGAATCGGCGAAGAGTCCGGGAGCCCTGACCCGGCCACCACACTTCGGGCAACTGGGTTCGCCCCTCATAGGGCCCCACGGTCCTACCCCTGGTCCCCCACGTCAAGGACGATCACCCGTCCGGACGGAACACTTCACCGGCTTCCCCCCGGAAAAACTAGATGTCCCTTGCATTAATTAGCCGACCTAACTTACTATGTGCATATACCAACTATCTCGTGGGGACAGGAGCACATGATGGGAGCAAGTCAGGACCCCTTCGACGAGGGAGCGGGCAGCATCCTGCGTCAGCCCAAGGCGGTCTGGGCCACGGCCGGCGCGTCCGTCGTCGCCTTCATGGGCATCGGGCTCGTCGACCCGATCCTGCCGTCGATCGCCCGGGGCCTGGACGCCACGGCCAGCCAGGTCTCGCTGCTGTTCACCTCGTACTTCCTGATCACCGCCGTGGCGATGCTGGTGACCGGCTTCGTCTCCAGCCGGATCGGCGGCAGGAAGACCCTGCTGCTCGGACTCGCCTTCGTGGTCGTCTTCGCCGGTCTCGCCGGCACCTCGGGCTCGGTCGCCGAACTCGTCGGCTTCCGCGCGGGCTGGGGCCTGGGCAACGCCCTGTTCGTCTCCACCGCCCTCGCCGTCATCGTCGGCGCGGCGGCCGGCGGCAGCGCGGCGGCGATCCTGCTGTACGAGTCCGCCCTGGGCCTCGGCATGGCCTGCGGGCCGCTGCTGGGCGCACTGCTCGGCAACGTCAGCTGGCGCTACCCCTTCTTCGGCACGGCCACGCTGATGGCGGTCGGGTTCCTGTGCATCACGGCGTTCCTGAAGGAGCAGCCGAAGCCGGCCCGCAAGACCTCGCTCCTCGACCCGATCAAGGCGCTCGGTCACCCCGGCCTGGCCTCGGCCGCGGCTTCCGCGTTCTTCTACAACTACACGTTCTTCACCGTGCTGGCCTTCACACCGTTCGTGCTGAACATGACCCCGTACAAGTCGGGGGCCGTCTTCTTCGCCTGGGGCCTGCTGCTCGCCGTCTTCTCGGTCGTCGTGGCTCCGCGTCTGCAGAAGCGGTTCGGTTCGCTGAGGGTGCTCGGCGGCTCGCTGGTGCTGCTGGCGGTCGACGTGCTCGTCCTCGGCTACGGCGACCACACCACCGCCGTCGTGTGCACGATCCTGTCCGGCGCCTTCATCGGTGTGAACAACACCGTCTACACGGAGCTGGCCCTCGGGGTGTCCGACGCGCCGCGTCCGGTGGCGAGCGCCGGCTACAACTTCGTGCGCTGGTTCGCCGCGGCCGCCGCTCCCTACTTCGCGCCGAAGATCGAGGAGTGGACCGACATCCATGTGCCGTTCGTGGTCGCGGCGGTCACGGCGGTCGTCGGGGCGATCGTGGTCGTCGTACGGCGGGACGCGCTGACGCACGAGGCCGAGCGGCTGGAGCAGAGGCACGCGAGCGAGGACAGTGTCGCCGTCTTTGCCAACTGACGCTTTTCGGACGCCGGTTGGTGAGCTTGCTCACTCGGCGTTCAGTCCAGCGGGACGGACGTCCGGGACGGGTCGCGCAGATCCGTCCCGTTCGTCAGCCAGCGCTCCTTGAGGGCCGGGGCGCCGTGGACGCGTTTCCAGGCGGCCTCGTTCGGGGTCATGGGGAGCAGCGGCAGGAAGCGCACGGGGTCGAGGGGCTCGTCGAGGTCGAGATCCTCGACCAGGCCGCCCGGTTCGGCGACCAGGACCGAACTGAACGGCGCGCCCGGCCACAGGGGCTCGCCGACGTCGAGGGAGGCACCCGGAGCCACGATCACACCCTCGACCTGCGGAGACGCGGCGAGTACGGCGAGCGGGCGCAGCGCCTTGTCGGTGTCGGCCCGGCCGCCGCGCACCGAGAGGACGAGCTCGGCGCGGGGGCCCTTGACCGGGTCGGCGAGCACCGCGGTGGGGTCGCTCATGGGCTGTGCGGACATGCCGAGGGTGGCGTAACGGACGATGTCGCCCTCGTGGAAGCGGAGCACCTCGATGCGGTCCGTGCCGAGAAACGTGACCGCCGCGCGCGCGTCCGGTTCGCCCAGCGCGGAGCGCAACCTTGCCTCGACCAGAGGAAGAACATCAACCATGCGGCGAGCATAGAACTCGTCAGTACCGGGCAAAGCGGCGGCTTGACTATTTGGGCGGCTGGTAGTCTGGCCCGGTCGTCGGGGCAGCACGCAGCAGCGTCGCGGTCGAGTCCCGACGCCAGTTGGACTCCCTTACGGGAATGGAACGTCCCTTACGAGGGACCGGCCGGAGGAGGTGGGGCTGTCATGGATCGAAGTCACCCGTGCAGTACCACTCGCTCTTCCCGCCGCTGATATCGGCTGATCCGGCTCTGGCTGACCGCCGCCTTTCACGCTCACGTCTTCACGCGGAAGAGCACTTCGTCTCGTTTTGCCTGATCTGTCTGATCTGACTTCAGTAGCGAAGCTCGCCACCGCGACGGTGCGGTGCTCCCCGCTTTGCGGACGTGCCAAACACCCGCAGTTGAGGACGTCCCCATTCCGGGCAGTTCCACCCGTCGTCGGCGCCTTTCGTTGCCTGCCACGAAGGAGCCAGCCATGTCGATGATCCGTGACCTGCGTGCCGCGGTCCGTCCGTCCCGCCCCTCGCTGCGCAAGGGGCTGCACCTGGGCGACGACGCGTACGACACCACGCGTGACCCCGGCACTCCCTCGGCCGTCGTCGACTGCGCCGTCTACCGCGACGGCGCCCGCGTCCAGACGCCGAAGCCGCTGACCCCGCACGAGGCGATGCGCTCGGTGCGCCGTGACGGCGGCTTCGTGTGGATCGGTCTGCACGAGCCGACCGAGTCCGAGTTCTCGGGTATCGCGAGCGAGTTCGGGCTCCACCCGTTGGCCGTGGAGGACGCCGTCCAGGCCCACCAGCGGCCCAAGCTGGAGCGCTACGACGACTCCCTCTTCACCGTCTTCAAGACCATCCACTACGTCGACCACGACGAGCTCACCGCCACCAGCGAGGTCGTCGAGAGCGGCGAGGTCATGTGCTTCACCGGCCGGGACTTCTTCATCACCGTCCGGCACGGCGGCCAGGGCTCCCTGCGCGCCCTGCGCCACCGCCTCCAGGACGACCCCGAGCTGCTCGCCAAGGGCCCCTCGGCCGTGCTGCACGCGATCGCCGACCATGTCGTCGACGGCTACCTCGCGGTGGCCGACGCCATGCAGGACGACATCGACGAGGTGGAGACCGAGGTCTTCTCACCGGGCCGGGGCGGTGTCTCGCGCGGTGTGGACTCGGCGCGGATCTACCAACTCAAGCGCGAGGTCCTGGAGTTCAAGCGCGCGGTGTCGCCGCTGCTGCGCCCGATGCAGCTGCTGAGCGAGCGGCCGATGCGGCTGGTCGACCCGGACATCCAGAAGTACTTCCGGGACGTCGCCGACCACCTCGCCCGCGTCCAGGAGCAGGTCGTCAGCTTCGACGAGCTGCTCAACTCCATCCTCCAGGCCAACCTCGCGCAGGCGTCCGTCGCCCAGAACGAGGACATGCGGAAGATCACGGCGTGGGCGGCCATCATCGCCGTACCGACGATGGTGACCGGTGTGTACGGCATGAACTTCGACTACATGCCGGAGCTGCACTCGCACTACGGCTACCCGACGGTGCTGTTGGCCACGGTCGCGCTCTGCATCGGCATCCACCGCACGCTGAAGCGGAACGGCTGGCTGTGAGGGCGCCTGGATACGCTGAGCCCATGACAAGCGAGCTGCTCGACCAGGCCCTCGTCGAGGAGGCCACCAAGAAGTCCGGCCTCATCTGGGTCAGGGGTTCCGGGCCCGCGGCCCGAGCGCTGTGGCACGTGTGGCACGAGGGTGCCGCGTGTGTGATCGGCGACGGGCCGGGTGAGCAGCCGCTGCCCGGGCTCACCGACGGGGGCCCGGCCGAGGTGACGGTCCGCAGCAAGGACAAGGGGGGCCGGCTGGTCTCCTGGACGGCGAGGGTCGTGGAGCTCGCGGCGGGCTCGCCGGCCTGGGAGGCGGCGGTCGCCGAACTGAAGGGCAAGCGGCTCAACGCGCCCGACGGGGAAGCGATGCCGGAGCGCTGGGCGCGGGAGTGCCGGGTGCTGCGGCTGGAGCCGACGGGGGCGACGGCCGCGCTGCCCGACTCCTCGCTCGCCGAGGCCCCGCTGCCCTCCCCCGCCACGACCCGCGAGCCGATCCCCGCGGGGCTTCCGCGCCTGCTCCTCAAGAAGAAACGCAGGCGCGGCCAGCGCCCGTCCTAGAGCCGGTTGTGCGCCTTCACGAACTCGGCAGCTGCTTGCCGTAGTCCACCGTCTCGGCCGCCTTCGGCTCGCTCAGGGCGAAGTCCTTGCCCCAGGAGGAGAAGGTCAGGGTCCCCGCGCCGCCCGCCCGCTGCAGCCGTAGCGGATACGGCCTGCCCTCCAGGGACACGTCGAGGGTGCCGCCGGAGCCCTTGTCGCCGGTGATGCGGATGGTGCGGGTACCCGACTGCTCGTGGTGGCCGTCGGTCGCCAGCGTGCCGTGCAGGGTCAACAGGCCCGAGAGGAGGACGTCCTTGTCGGTGAAGCCGCTGAACTTCTTGTACGAGGGGTCGCCCTGCGGCACCTTCACGTACTTGCCGTCGAGCTTGTCGGCGGTCCCGGCGCCGGTGCCGTCGGCCTGGTTCCAGAAGCCGGAGTCGGCCTTCAGATACAGCTTCTCCCCGATCCGCAGCAGCCCGAAGGAGGCCCCCTTGGAGGTGACCGTGCCGGTGCCGCCGTCCGACCTCAGCCGCATGTCGAGCGTGTATGTGCGACCGTTGGTGACCACCGTCCCGGCCAGCCGTACGGTCTCCGCGCCCGCGGCTGCCGCCCGGGTCTTCGACTGGATCGTCGTGGCCGGCAGCTTCCCGACCCCGTTCGTCCCCGCGTCGGGGTCCCCACCGCACCCGGTCACCACCAGCGCGCACATCACGCCCGACAACACGGCTCGGCGGGTACGGCCCTGGGGAATCGCAGTCACAGGTGGGGCTGCCTTTCTGTCGAGTGACCTCAGCGGCGTGGGGCAGCGTACCGGGGTGCGCGCAGGCGGTCCGTCCGGACCTCTCACCAGGGCGGACCTGATCGGGACGGGCTAGCCTGAAGCCCGTTCGAGCGGGCATTCCGGGAAAGAAAGACAGTACGGAAAAAGAATGACAGTACGGAAAACTGAGTAGAAAAGGAGGTGCGGCCATGGCAGCGGGCGCCCCCCGGATCTTCGTCTCGCACCTCGCCGGTGTCGCCGTGTTCGATCCCAACGGCGACCAGGTGGGCCGCGTGCGCGATCTGGTCGTCGTGCTGCGCGTCGGGCGGCGGCCCCCGCGTGTGCTCGGACTGGTGGTCGAACTGTCCACCCGACGCCGTATCTTCCTGCCCATGACCCGGGTGACCGGCATCGAGTCCGGCCAGGTCATCACCACCGGCGTGCTCAACGTCCGCCGCTTCGAACAACGCCCCACCGAACGCCTCGTCTTCGGCGAACTCCTCGACCGGCGCGTCACGCTAGTGGAGACAGGTGAGGAGGTCACCGTCCTCGACGTGTCGGTGCAGCAGCTGCCGGCCCGCCGGGACTGGGAGATCGGCCGGGTCTTCGTGCGCAAGGGGAAGAGCGGCGCCTTCCGGCGGGCCAAGGGCGAGACACTGACCGTCGAGTGGTCCTCCGTCACCGGCTTCTCCCTGGAGGAGCACGGCCAGGGCGCCGAGAGCCTGCTGGCCACCTTCGAGCAGCTGCGCGCCGCGGACCTGGCGAACGTGCTGCACCACCTCTCCCCCAAGCGGCGCGCCGAGGTGGCGGCCGCCCTCGACGACGACCGGCTGGCCGACGTGCTGGAGGAGCTGCCGGAGGACGACCAGATCGAGATCCTAGGCAAGCTCAAGGAGGAGCGGGCGGCGGACGTCCTGGAGGCCATGGACCCCGACGACGCGGCCGACCTCCTGTCCGAGCTGCCCGAGGAGGACAAGGAGCGGCTGCTGAGCCTGATGCAGCCCTCCGACGCGGCCGACATGCGGCGCCTGATGTCGTACGAGGAGCACACGGCCGGCGGTCTGATGACGACCGAGCCGATCGTGCTGCGTCCGGACGCGACCGTCGCGGACGCCCTCGCGCGCGTGCGCAACGCCGACCTCTCCCCCGCGCTCGCCGCCCAGGTCTACGTCTGCCGCCCGCCCGACGAGACGCCGACCGGCAAGTACCTCGGCACGGTCCACTTCCAGCGCCTGCTGCGCGACCCGCCGTACACCCTGGTCAGTTCGATCATCGACGACGACCTGCAGACGCTGGACCCGGACGACCAACTGCCCGTCGTCGCCGGGTTCTTCGCGACGTACGACATGGTGGCGGCGCCGGTGGTCGACGAGGCGGGGTCGCTGCTGGGCGCGGTGACCGTGGACGACGTACTCGACCACATGCTGCCCGAGGACTGGCGGGAGACCGAGTTCCATCTCGACGAGGGTGAGGGGGTGGCCACGCATGGCTCCTGAGCGTGAGAGCACCCGTGAGCGGACCCCGGCCGGGGCGACGGCGTCCACACGCACGCGTGCCCGTCTCGACCAGCCGCGCCCACCGCGGCGCAGGCTGCTGCCCGAGTGGGACCCGGAGGCCTTCGGGCGCCTCTCGGAGCGCATCGCGCGCTTCCTCGGCACGGGACGCTTCATCGTCTGGATGACCATCGTCATCGTGCTGTGGGTGGTGTGGAACATCTTCGCGCCGAAGGACCTGCGCTTCGACAACTACCCGTTCATCTTCCTGACCCTGATGCTGTCCCTCCAGGCCTCCTACGCGGCCCCGCTGATCCTGCTCGCGCAGAACCGGCAGGACGACCGCGACCGGGTCAACCTCGAACAGGACCGCAAGCAGAACGAGCGGTCCATCGCCGACACCGAGTACCTGACCCGCGAGATCGCCGCCCTGCGCATCGGCCTCGGCGAGGTGGCCACTCGCGACTGGATCCGCTCCGAGCTGCAGGACATGGTGAAGGAGCTGGAGGAACGGCAGCACGGCCACCACAAACAGGTCGTATTCCCGGCGGAACGGCCGTCGGGACGTGACGTAGACGACCGGTGACGGGCTTACCGGGCCCCGGCTACTGAGCCGTACCATCGTCTTCATGGCTAGCGAAGACGCGGTGCGTGAGGCACTGGCGACGGTGAACGACCCCGAGATCAACCGACCCATCACCGAGCTCGGGATGGTCAAATCGGTGGACATCGGCGCGGACGGGACGGTCGCGGTCACCGTGTACCTCACGGTCTCCGGCTGCCCGATGCGCGAGACGATCACCCAGCGGGTGACCGAGGCGGTCTCCCGGGTCGAGGGCGTCACCCGCGTCGACGTCACGCTGGACGTGATGAGCGACGAGCAGCGCAAGGAGCTGGCGAACGCGCTGCGCGGCGGCCAGGCCGAGCGCGAGGTCCCCTTCGCCAAGCCGGGCTCGCTCACGCGCGTGTACGCGGTCGCCTCCGGCAAGGGCGGCGTCGGCAAGTCCTCGGTCACGGTCAACCTGGCGGCGGCGATGGCGGCCGACGGCCTCAAGGTCGGTGTCGTCGACGCGGACATCTACGGCCACAGCGTGCCGCGCATGCTCGGTGCCGACGGCAGTCCCACCCAGGTCGAGAACATGATCATGCCGCCGTCGGCGAACGGCGTGAAGGTCATCTCCATCGGCATGTTCACGCCGGGCAACGCGCCGGTGGTGTGGCGTGGCCCGATGCTGCACCGCGCGCTCCAGCAGTTCCTCGCGGACGTCTACTGGGGCGACCTCGACGTCCTGCTCCTGGACCTGCCGCCCGGTACCGGCGACATCGCGATCTCGGTCGCGCAGCTGGTCCCGAACGCGGAGATCCTGGTCGTGACGACCCCGCAGCAGGCGGCGGCCGAGGTCGCCGAGCGGGCCGGCTCGATCGCCGTGCAGACCCATCAGAAGATCGTCGGCGTGGTCGAGAACATGTCCGGGCTGCCCTGCCCGCACTGCGGCGAGATGGTCGACGTCTTCGGCACGGGCGGCGGCCAGTCGGTGGCCGACGGCCTCACCCGCACGATCGGCGCGACCGTCCCGGTCCTCGGCTCCATCCCGATCGACGTCCGCCTGCGCGAGGGCGGCGACGAGGGCAGGCCGGTGGTCCTGTCCGACCCGGACAGCCCGGCGGGCGCGGCCCTGCGGGGCATCGCCGGCAAGCTGGGCGGCCGGCAGCGGGGCCTTTCGGGACTGTCCCTGGGGATCACCCCGAAGAACAAGTTCTAGGACGACGAACAAGTTCTGGGACGTCCGTACGACGGTGGGGCGCCATCCGGTGGGATGGTGCCCCTCTGTCGTCGTGGGGCACGGGGTCGTCAGGCGTACTCGCCGATGTCCTTGATCATCGCGAAGCCGAGCCCGTACGCGCTCATCCCTCTTCCGTACGCCCCCAGGTGCACCCCTTCCGGGGTGGAGCCGGCGAGCACCCAGCCGAACTCGGACTCCCGGTAGTGGAAGGGCGTGGGCACGCCGTCCACGGGGAGCGAGAGCGTGGACCACTCGGGCCCGGCCAGGTCGTCGGCCAGCGCCCACGCGGTCTCCGTCTGCTGCTCCAGCCAGTCGTCGCGCAGGGAGTGGTCCATCTGCCCGGGCCAGGTGAAGGACAGCAGCCCGACCCCCGCGAGCCACGCCGCGGAGGAGACCGAGGTGGCCTCCAGCAGCCCCGTACCGTCGGCGCTCCGGCGGGACGGGCTCTCGGCGACGGTCACGACGACCGCGAACTTCTCCCTCGGCTCACCGGTGGAGCCGACCGCGTACTCGTTCTTCACGGAGGGCTCGTCGCCGTGCCCGACGGACCCGTGCTCGACGGCACCGTCGGCCGCCGTTCCGACCTGCATCAGCCAGCGTGGCCCCGTGAAGGCCTCGTCGAGGCCGTACCACGGGAAGGGCGCCTGCAGGTAACCGTCGACCGTGCGCCGGGCGGAGGGAACCTGTTGTCCACCCTCCGCGGCCGGCGCCTGCGCGACCTGACTCGTCGTCTCCATGTGCCCGGACGCCTCCTCGCTCTCGTCGGACCGGAGGGCCCGCCCCCCTTCGGGCGGCGCTACTCGTCGAAGTACGGTCCGCGCAACAACAGGGCAGCATAACCACCCCGCTCCGAGCAGCAGGGAAACCGCCCGGCGCGTGGGTCGCACAGGGGGGCGGGTTCAGGCCGTGCGGGGGCGCGGCGAGGTATGAAACGCGTCACGTACGAGGACTGTGCGACGGGTCCACGCCGGTATCGGGGCCGGAGGCCCTACGGCTCAGGTGGCGTCCGCGTCGAAGGGCGGCCGGTCGTCGTCCTCGGGCTTCTTGGTCATGTCGACGCGGCCGCCGGAGGCGCCGGACGACGAAGACGGGGAAGACGACGCGGAGGGCGAGGTGTCGGTGCTGTGGACCGCGTCGGTGACCTCGGCCATCTCCTTCTTCAGGTCGAAGCCGTTGCGGATCTCCTTGAGCCCCAGTTCGTCGTTGTCCAGCTGCTTGCGGATGAACGTCTTGGGGTTGAGGTCCTCGAACTCGAAGTCCTTGAACTCCGGGCCGAGCTCCGACCGGATGTCCTGCTTGGCGCTCTCCGAGAACTCCCGGATCTTGCGGATGGTCCGCGTGACGTCCTGGATGACCTTCGGGAGCTTGTCCGGACCGAAGACGAGCACGGCAAGGACAACGAGCGTCACCAGCTCGAGCGGTCCTATGTCATTGAACACCTGAAGCTCCTTGTGGTCCGGGCCGGAACCACGGTACCCGGCGATCCGGCACGACCGGTACTGTCCCGTGGACTCCGGGTCCGTCCGCGTGAGCGGTTTTGTGGGTTTTTTGCCTAGTGGGAGCCGGGGTGAACGGGTGGAGGGGCCGGTTCTGTGAGATTGGTGTGAGTATCAGCCACCGTCGGACGACCCCAGCACCAGCGAGATCCCGAGTTCCTTGCCGCCGCGCTCCACGGTCAGCTCCAGCCGGTCGCCGGGGCGGTGGGCGCGGGTCTTGACGATGAGTTCCTCGCCGGAGTGCACCCGCTGGCCGTCGACCTCGGTGATGATGTCACCCGCCTTGATGCCTGCCTTGTCGCCGGGGCCGCCCGCGGTGACGGCGGGACCGCCGTCGGAGGCCTGCTTGCCCACGCGGGCGCCGTCGCCGGTGTAGTCCATGTCGAGGGTGACGCCGATGACGGGGTGGGTGGCCTTGCCGGTGTTGATGAGCTCCTCGGCGACGCGCTTGGCCTGGTTGACGGGGATGGCGAAGCCCAGCCCGATCGAACCGGCCTGTCCGCTGCCGGAGTCCGAGCCGTCGTCGGCGGAGCGGATGGCGGAGTTGATGCCGATGACACGGGCCCGGGAGTCGAGAAGGGGCCCGCCGGAGTTGCCGGGATTGATGGGGGCGTCGGTCTGCAGGGCGTCCACGTACGACACATCGCTCCCGTCCGGGCTGTCGCCGCCGGCGGTGATGGGCCGTTCCTTGGCGCTGATGATGCCGGAGGTGACGGTGCCGGCCAGGTCGAAGGGCGCGCCGATGGCGACAACGGGGTCGCCGACCTGGACGTTGTCGGAGTTGCCGAGGGCCATGGGCCTCAGGCCCCGTACACCGCTCACCTTCACGACGGCGAGGTCGTATCCGCTGTCCCTGCCGACCACGGTGGCCTTGGCGGTGTCGCCGCTGTTGAAGGTGACGGATATCGTCCCGCCGGTCCCGGCGGGTTCCACGACGTGGTTGTTGGTGAGGATGTGCCCGGCGTCGTCCAGCACGAACCCGGTGCCGGTCCCGGACTCGTCGGCCCCGCTCACATGGAGGGTCACCACACTGGGCAGCGCCCGCGCGGCGATCCCGGCCACACTGTCCGGCGCTCGCCCACGGGGCTCCTTCCCGGCCTGCGGCAGCTCTACGGCCCCCACACCGCCGTTCCGCTCCAGATACGCCCCCAGGACACCGCCGACGCTCCCGGACACCAGAGCGAGCGCCACAGCCCCGATGAGAAGGGCTCCGCGGACGCGCCGACGGGGCTGGTCCGGGACGACGACGACCGAGCCGGTCTGCTGGAAGGGGGCGGGGGCGAGAGACGGCGACAGGGCCGGGGGCGAGGCCCAGGGGTCGTAGTTCTGCCAGGGCGTGGAGAGGGCGGGGCTCCCGACGGGAGCGGCCGCGGCGGCGGAGGTGGGGGCGCTCTGGGACGTGGCCCCCGTCTGCGTCGGGATGTCGGCGGACGGCACGGGGTCGGCCGGGGCCGGGGTGCTGAGCGGCGGCGGGGGCTGCGTGGGGATGGCCGTGCCCTGGGCCGGGGTGGCCGCGGGGTGCTGGACGGGTGGAGCGGGGGCCCAGGGGCCGGGCTCGCCGTACGGCGGGGTGCTGTAGGGGTCGGGGTCGTGCAGGGGCGTGGGGGACGCGGACGCCGAGGCGACGTCGGTCCGCAGCACAAGCGTCTCGGCGGGCGGCCCCAGCTCGAAGTCCCCGTCACCGGAGCCGCCAGCCCCACCGGAGCGCACGCCGACCCCGGCACCCGCCTCCCCCTCCAAGCCACCCCCGGGCACCTCGACGGGCCGCTCCAACTCGAAATCACCGTCACCGGAGCCGCCAGCCCCACCGGAGCGCACGCCGACCCCGGCACCCGCCTCCCCCTCCAAGCCACCCCCGGGCACCTCAACGGGCCGCTCCAACTCGAAATCACCGTCACGGGAGCCGGCGGACCCCTCGGAAAGCCCGCCGCCGGCGGCACCCGCCTCCCCCTCCAAGCCACCCCCGGGCACCTCGACGGGCCGGTTCGGCTCGAAGTCGTGCTCGCCGCGTGGGTCCTTCGCCCCTCGGGGGTGGGGCACGCTCTGTGGGCGCTGCAGTTCGAAGTCACCGTCGCCGTCCGCAGCGGCGGCAGCGGCGGCGGCTGTGCCACTGTCCGGTATCGGTCGCGGCAGCTCGAAGTCGCCGTCGGCACGGCCATCGGCCGCCGGGAGCGGTTCTACGACGTCCAGGGGTCCGGGCACCTCGTCCGGACCCCCCGGCGCCACCGCCGCGCCGGCCTCCCCGGTGTCGCCATGGTCCTGTCGGCCCCCGCGGCTCCACCACTTCGGCTTCGTGGGCTTCCCCTCGTTCATGCTCTCCCCACAGCTGACCCGCGGCGCGGCCCGCGGGCCGCGGTGTGTCCTCCGTGCTCGGCCGGCTGCCGTGGGCACGGTTCACCCTGGATTCAACCAGGTTCGCGGGGCGGGGTCAGCGCTCGGAGGGCGAGGAGGAAGCGGGAGCGGAGGTCGTGTCGGGGACGGGTGCGGCGAGGACGCCGGGAGCCGTGACCTCGGGCGCCGAGGACCAGGTGGTCAGCGTCAGCGGCGTGGTCGCGGTGAGGGGACGTATCAGGGGAGACATCACGGCCGCGCCGGCCATCACCGGGGCGGTCAGCGTGTGCATGGTCTGGACGGACTGGTCGACGGTGGCCGGGCGCGGCACCCCGGGCAGCAGCGGCGCGGACACCTCGGTCGGGGCCACCGGGGCGTCGCCGAGGGAGTGCTGGCCCTGGCCCTGGGCCAGAAGCGGGCCGACCCCACGGCGCCGTTGGTTCTCGGGCGCCGTGGCGGCCCCCGAGGCCGGTGTGCGGGCAGGCGTGACATTGCTGCCGGCGCCGGTGCCACGCGCGTCGGCGGTGGTGTCCGTGGGCGTACCTGTCGTGACCCCGCCCAGGGCGATCGCGGCCAGGGACACCGCTCCCGCGGCGACGAACGCGAACCGCATGCCGCGCGAGGCCGGGCGGTCGCCGTCGTGACGGCTGACGTCGTGGATGCGGAAGCCCTGGTCGCCCGGGCCGGGGAGAGCCGGGGCGGCGTGCGGGCCGGCCGGGACGTAGTCGAACTCGAAGCGTTCGCCGCGCTTCAGGCCGAAGACGCCGGTGACTCCGGTGGCTCCGGGGCGTCCGGAGAGTCCCCCGAGTCCTCCCCCGCCGAACGGCGAGCCATCGCCGTCCGGGTCACCTCCGCCGGGAAGCCCCTGGAGCCGGGCCAGGAAGCTCTCGGAGGGCGGCGGTGGGGCGGCTTCCGCGAAGACGTTCTTCAGCCGGCGCTGGGCGTCCGCCTCCGCCTTGCACTTGGCGCAGGTCGCCAGGTGGGCGAGGACCCGCTCGCGCGTCTCATGACCGAGCTCTCCGTCCACCAGGGCGGAGAGTCGGTCTCCCAGGTGCTGTTCGGCCAGGCGCCGTTCCTGCGGGTTGGGTCGTGATCCACTCACGCGGTCGCGCCCCCTCCCCCCAGAGCGGGGACGCGGGGCACGAAGGACCGGCGCTCACGGGTCTGGGGCGCCCGGTGCGCGAGGGCCTTGCGCAACTGGGAGCGGCCGCGGTGGATCCGGGAGCGGACGGTGCCGAGCTTGACGCCCAGGGTCGCGGCGATCTCCTCGTACGACAGTCCCTCGATGTCGCACAGGACGACCGCGGCACGGAACTCGGGCGCGAGGGTGTCGAGGGCCTGCTGGACGTCCGCGTCGAAGTGCGCGTCGTTGAAGACCTGCTGCGGGGACGGCTCGCGGCTGGGCAGGCGCTCGGCCGCGTCCTCGCCGAGGGCGTCGAAGCGGATGCGCTGCTTGCGGCGGACCATGTCCAGGAAGAGGTTGGTGGTGATGCGGTGCAGCCAGCCCTCGAAGGTGCCCGGGGTGTACGTCGACAACGAGCGGAAGACGCGGACGAAGACCTCCTGGGTGAGGTCCTCGGCGTCGTGCTGGTTGCCGGTGAGGCGGTACGCCAGCCGGTAGACGCGGCCACTGTGCATGCTGACGATCTCCTCCCACGTGGGCGGAGTCCACGCCTGCCCGTCCGCGTCGGTGGAGAAGGTCGCGGTCTGGCCCTGGTGGGCGTGGCTGTGGTCAGCAGCGGTGTCGTTCACGGATTTCGGCCTGCCCGCCGATCCGAGGAAGCGCCGGAGCACTCCTCCCCGATCCCCGTTGGGCGTGGCCGCACCTCCCCTGTCAGCTCTGGTGGTGTCCAGTGGAGCCCCTACCATAGCCACCTCGCCCGTTAGGACCGGATAAGCGGTTTTACGAGAATTTGATCTGGGCTGATACCCGTCGTGCCGCTGCGTCCGCGGCCGCTCGGGCGCCCACCCGTCGTCGTGATCCAACTGTGTCCCCCCGTTGTCGTCTCCACCCCTCTAAACGCCCGGTCCCATCTGCGGGTTCCCGGCGCCAACGGATACAGTCACGCCCAGGCAACCACGGGGACAGGAGAGGGTCATTACCGGCAACCGGCAGGCAAGCTGGGCGTTCGCCGACGCCTATGCCGCCGAGGACGAAGCGCTGCGCTGGGCCCGTGACCGGGCCCGAGAGGCGGGGCTGCGCTCGGTGTCGCCCGGCACGGGCTACGCGCTGCGGTTGCTGGCGGCCTCGGTGGACGCCAAGGCGGTGGCCGAGATCGGCACCGGCACCGGTGTCTCCGGCATCCACCTCCTGCACGGCATGCGCCCGGACGGGGTCCTCACCACCGTCGACCCCGAGCCCGAGCACCAGCAGTTCGCCCGCCAGGCCGTCCGCGCCTCCGGCTTCGCCAGCAACCGCGCCCGCTTCATCCCGGGCCGCGCGCTGGACGTGCTGCCCCGGCTCGCGGACGCCGGCTACGACCTGGTCTTCTGCGACGGCGATCGGCAGGAGGTCATGGACTATCTCGCTGAATCGTTGCGCCTGCTGCGTCCGGGTGGTCTGGTCGTCTTCGAGGGCGTCTTCGCCAACGGCCGCACGGTCGACTCGGGCCCGCAGCCCACGGAGGTCCTGCGGCTGCGGGAGCTGCTGCGCGCGGTGCGGGAGAGCCAGGAACTGGTGCCGTCCCTGCTTCCGGTGGGCGACGGACTGCTGTGCGGGGTCAAGCGGTAGCGGTGGGAGACCGCACGGAGACCGGGAGGAACCGTGACCCCGGCACCCGGAAAACAGCAACCCCGGCATCATGTGGATGCCGGGGGAGCTGAAAGGGTATGGTCGCGTTCCGCGTCAGCCGACGACCTTCTTGAGGGCGTCGCCGAGCGCGTCGGCCTCGTCAGGGGTCAGCTCGACGACGAGCCGACCGCCGCCTTCGAGCGGAACGCGCATGACGATGCCCCGCCCCTCCTTGGTCACCTCGAGCGGGCCATCACCCGTTCGCGGCTTCATGGCCGCCATGCTCGTTCCCCTTCCTGAAACCAGCTCATCGCCAAAGCCGACGGCCCTGGAGGGCACGCGCGGTCCAGGCGTGGGACTTGGACACGCGACACCGGCATCGAACACATTGCTTCCAAGCCATTATCCCGCATCTCAGGACCCGATGACCAACATCAGTCGGCATCGCTTGGGCAACGCGCGCGAGCAAAACCACTCAATTCGGCGATGTGACTGCGATACTGCGCCACCCCGCGGAGTTCCCCCGGCCGAAAACCGCGTCGGATTCTTTGACGCAGGTCACACGTCCACCGGGGTCCGTCTCCGCCATGCTGTCCTACGGACAGGGGCGTACCCGCCGGTACGCCCGGACCGCGACTGCGGAGGGGACACACCATGGCCGACACCGTGCTCTACGAGGTGAGCGACGGACTCGCGACGATCACGCTGAACCGCCCCGAGGCGATGAACGCGTTGAACATCGCGACGAAGGTGGCTCTGCGGGAGGCGGTCGAGTCGGCGGCCGGTGACGACGCCGTACGGGCCGTGCTGCTGACCGCCGCCGGGGAGCGGGCGTTCTGTGTGGGGCAGGACCTGAAGGAGCACATCGGGCTGCTGGTGTCCGACCGGGAGACCGGGACGTCGCACACGATGAGCACGGTCAAGGAGCACTACAACCCGATCGTGCGGGCCCTGGCCGGGATGCGGAAGCCGGTGGTGGCCGGGGTGAACGGGGTCGCGGCGGGAGCCGGATTCGGGCTCGCGCTCGCCGCGGACTACCGGGTGGTGGCGGACACGGCGTCCTTCAACACGTCGTTCGCGAAGGTCGCGCTGACCGCGGACTCCGGGATCTCCTGGACGCTGCCGCGGGTGGTGGGCGCGGGGCGCGCCACCGACCTGCTGCTCTTCCCCCGGAGCATCTCGGCTCAGGAGGCCCAGGAGATCGGCATCGTGAACCGGCTCGTGCCGTCGGCCGAGCTGCGGGACGAGGCGCTGAAGGTGGCCCGGGCCCTGGCGGAGGGGCCGACCGTGGCCTATGCGGCGATCAAGGAGGCTGTGGGCTACGGGTTCACGCACTCCTTGTCCGAGACGCTGGACAAGGAGGACGAGCTGCAGACCCGCGCGGGGTCGTCGGAGGACCACGTCATCGCCGTGCAGGCGTTCGTGAACAAGGAGAAGCCGAAGTACCTGGGCCGATGAGCCTTGGGCCGATGAGCCCGGGGCCGAGCGCCGTCTAGGAGCCTCTTCTGCTCACACAGGCTTCCAGGTGGTCGTCGACCAGGCCACAGGCCTGCATCAGGGCGTACGCCGTCGTCGGGCCGACGAAGCGCAGGCCCCGCTTCTTGAGGGCCTTCGACAGGGCCGTCGACTCGGGTGTCACCGCCGGGACGTCTCCGAGGGTCTTCGGGGCCGGGCCCGGTGGTGGGGTGTAGGACCAGATGAAGGCGTCCAGCTCGCCCGGGACCCACTTGGCCAGCACGCGCGCGTTGGCCAGGGTCGCGTCGATCTTGGCCCGGTTGCGGATGATGCCGGGGTCGGTGAGGAGGCGGGCCCGGTCGGGTTCGGTGAACTCGGCGACCTTCTCGATCTTGAAGTCGGCGAAGGCGGCCCGGAAGCCGGGGCGGCGGCGGAGGATCGTGATCCAGGAGAGGCCCGACTGGAAGGCTTCGAGGCTGAGGCGCTCGTAGAGGGCGTCGTCGCCGTGGACCGGGCGGCCCCACTCCTCGTCGTGGTAGGCCACATAGTCCTCGGTGGACAGGGCCCAGGGGCAGCGCGGGGCGCCGTCCGGGCCCGGGATCGCGCCTTTGTCGGTCACTGCTGGTCCTCGTGGCCGTGGGCGGGCTTGTCCAGGGGGATGTGCGGGGCGTGGGAGCCGTGGGGGGCCGCCGACCGGGCGCCGGCCAGCGCCGACTCGAGATCGGCGATACGGGCGTCGCGCTCGGCGAGTTCGGCGGCGAGACGGTTGAGCGCGTCGTCGACATCGGCCATGCGGTAGCCGCGCGCGGCGAGCGGGAAGCGGAG
The DNA here is from genome assembly GCF_040605395.1 of Streptomyces sp. NPDC005648. Taxonomy (NCBI): domain Bacteria; kingdom Bacillati; phylum Actinomycetota; class Actinomycetes; order Kitasatosporales; family Streptomycetaceae; genus Streptomyces; species Streptomyces sp. NPDC005648. The sequence continues at coordinate 26,430 of NZ_JBEXCS010000102.1, forward strand.
GGCGTCCACGTCCGCCCTGCCCACCGGGCGGTCCGGTGGCAGGGGGTCCTGGAGCCGCTCGGGGGCCACCTCGGGCAGCGGGCCCTCGCCCTCTCCGCCGCCCACCACGGCCAGGGTGACCGCGGCGACCACGACGGCGAGAGCGACGACGAGGAACAAGAACATAACCATCGCTGTGGTCCCCACGCTCGGTGTCAGGAAGCTCGTGCTGATGCTGGAAGTGTCAGGTCCGATCGTGCCATGCGAGTCTGACGGTTAGGGTCACAGGCGGCCGAAAGGCCTCGGACACCCAGGTCGTACTACGAGAGGTCACAGGGGATGCTCAGGCTGGGCAGGCGCGCGTTCGAGGCGCACGAGCCGGTGATCATGGCGATCGTGAACCGGACCCCGGACTCCTTCTACGACCAGGGGGCGACCTTCCGCGACGAACCCGCCCTCGCGCGCGTGGAGCAGGCGGTGGCCGACGGCGCCGCGATCATCGACATCGGCGGGGTCAAGGCGGGACCGGGCGAGGAGGTGACCGCCGAGGAGGAGGCGCGGCGGACCGTGGGGTTCGTGGCGGAGGTGCGCCGGCGGTTCCCGGAGGTCGTCATCAGCGTCGACACCTGGCGGGCGTCGGTCGGGGAGGCCGTCTGCGAGGCCGGCGCCGACCTGCTGAACGACGCCTGGGGCGGGGTGGACCCGGGGCTGGCGGAGGTCGCGGCCCGGTACGGGGTGGGCCTGGTGTGCACGCACGCGGGGGGCGCGGAGCCGCGGACACGTCCTCATCGGGTGGCGTACGACGACGTCATGGACGACGTTCTGCGGGTGACCGTGGGGCTGGCCGAGCGGGCGGTGGCGCTCGGGGTGCCCAGGGAGTCCGTGATGATCGATCCCGGGCACGACTTCGGGAAGAACACCCGGCACAGTCTGGAGGCGACCCGGCGGCTCGGTGAGATGGTCGCGACCGGGTGGCCGGTGCTGGTGTCGCTGTCCAACAAGGACTTCGTCGGGGAGACGCTGGACAAGCCCGTGAAGGAGCGGGTCGTCGGGACGCTCGCCACGACCGCGGTCTCCGCGTGGCTGGGCGCGCAGGTGTACCGGGTCCACGAGGTCGCGGAGACCCGGCAGGTGCTCGACATGGTGGCGTCGATCGCGGGGCACCGGCCCCCGGCGGTCGCCCGCCGGGGACTCGCCTAGCCCGTCGGCCCGGCGGGCGGCCTAGCGGGCGGCCTCCTTGGAGACCAGGGCGACCGCCTCGTCCACGTCGTCCGTGACGTGGAACAGGAGGAGGTCCTTCTCCGCCGCCTTGCCCTGCGCGACCAGGGTGTTCTTGATCCAGTCGACCAGTCCGCCCCAGTACTCGCTGCCGAACAGGACGATCGGGAAGCGGGTGACCTTCTGGGTCTGGACGAGGGTCAGCGCCTCGAAGAGTTCGTCGAGGGTGCCGAGGCCGCCGGGCAGGACCACGAAGCCCTGCGCGTACTTGACGAACATCATCTTGCGGACGAAGAAGTAGCGGAAGTTCAGGCCGATGTCGACATAGGGGTTGAGGCCCTGTTCGAAGGGCAGCTCGATGCCCAGGCCGACCGAGACGCCCTTGGCCTCCACCGCGCCCTTGTTGGCGGCTTCCATGGCGCCGGGCCCGCCGCCGGTGATCACCGCCCAGCCGGCCTCCACCAGGCCGCGGCCGAGCCGCACTCCCGCCTCGTACTCCGGCGAGTCCGGCTTGGTGCGCGCCGAGCCGAACACGCTGATCGCGGGCGGGAGTTCGGCGAGGGTACCGAAGCCCTCGATGAACTCCGACTGGATGCGCAGGACGCGCCAGGGGTCGGTGTGGACCCAGTCGGAGGGGCCGCCGGCGTCCAGCAGCCGCTGGTCCGTCGTGCTGGCCGTCACCTGGTTCCGCCGCCGGAGGACCGGTCCCAGGCGCTGCTCCTCCGGTGGCTGCTTCTTGCCCTCGGGGTTCCCGGTAGCCATGTGCGCTCCCTCCGCTTGCAGGTGTTTCCACCTCAGCGTAGATCTACGCGGGTTACGGACGAGGGACCTCAGCGTGTCAGCCAGTTGCGCAGGCGCTCCTCGCCCGCCAGGATCTTCCCGGTTTCCACCCGTTCGTCCCGCTTGTGTGCCAAGTGCGGGTTGCCGGGGCCGTAGTTGACCGCCGGGACACCGAGGGACGAGAAGCGCGAGACGTCCGTCCAGCCGTACTTCGGCATCGGGACACCGCCCACCGCCTCGATGAACGCCGCCGCGGCCGGGTGGGACAGACCCGGCAGCGCGCCGGGGCTGTGGTCGTCGACCACGAACTCCGCCACCCCGCAGTCCGCGAAGACCTCGCGGACGTGCGCGATCGCCTCCGCCTCCGTGCGGTCGGGCGCGTAGCGGAAGTTGACGGTCACCACGCAGTCGTCGGGGATGACGTTGCCCGCGACCCCGCCCTCGATCCCCACCGCGTTCAGGCCCTCCCGGTACTCCAGGCCGTCGATCACGGGGTAGCGCGGCTCGTACGCGGCCAGGCGGGCCAGGATCGGGGCGGCGGCGTGGATCGCGTTGGACCCCATCCAGCTCCGCGCCGAGTGCGCCCGCTCGCCCCTGGTCCTCAGCTTCACCCGCAGCGTGCCCTGGCAGCCGCCCTCCACCTGGCCGTCCGAGGGCTCCAGCAGGACCGCGAAGTCGCCCTCCAGCCACTCGGGGTGGGCCTCGGCGACATGCTTGAGGCCGTTGAGCTCGGCCCGGACCTCCTCGTTGTCGTAGAAGACGAAGGTCAGGTCGCGGTTGGGGGCGGGGACCGTGGCGGCGATACGGAGCTGGACCGCCACGCCGGACTTCATGTCGCAGGTGCCGCAGCCCCACAGCACCCCGTCCTCGTCCAGGCGCGAGGGCACGTTCTGGGCGATCGGGACCGTGTCGATGTGCCCGGCGAGGATCACCCGCTCCGGACGCCCGAGGCTGGTACGGGCGACGACGTTGTTGCCGTACCGGTCGACGGTGAGGTGCGGCAGCGCGCGCAGGGCGGCCTCGACGGCGTCGGCGAGCGGCTTCTCGGTGCCGCTCTCGGAGGGGAAGTCGACGAGCCGCGCGGTGAGCTCGGCGGCGTTCAGGGAGAGGTCAAGTGCGCTGTCGGCCATGCCGTCGACCCTAACGCGCCGGTCGCACCGCTCCACCGTCCACACCCGGCACGAGGGTCACAGCGGCCTCGGCTACCTTGTACGGCGTGCCGGAGCCGTCATCCACCCTCAAGCGTCGTGGCCGCCTCTTCCGTATCGGGGCGGCGTTCGTGGTCCTGCTCGCCCTCGCGGGCTACCTCGTGGTGCAGTACGTCACCGGAGGCAACGGACCGGGCTGCAAGGTGGTCTCGGGCAAGCAGGACGGCGAGGCGTACGAGTTCACGCCCGAGCAGGCGGTGAACGCGGCGACCATCGCCGCCGTCGGCACCGGGCGCGGGATGCCCGAGCGGGCCGTGGCGATCGCGCTGGCGACCTCGCTGCAGGAGTCGGGGCTGCGCAACATCCAGCACGGCGACCGCGATTCGCTCGGCCTCTTCCAGCAGCGGCCCTCGCAGGGCTGGGGCAAGCCGCAGCAGATCCTGGACCCGACGTACGCGGCGGGCGTCTTCTACGAGCACCTGGCCAAGGTGCCCGACTACCAGAAGCTCCCGCTCACCGTGGCCGCGCAGCGCGTGCAGCGCAGCGGCTTCCCGGAGGCGTACGCCAAGCACGAGCCGGACGCCGCGCTGCTCGCCGCCGCCCTGACCGGCACCTCTCCGGCCACGCTGACCTGCCAGGGCCGCGTGGACGCCACGACGGTCCGGTCGGCGGGGCCGGACGCCGTGCGGGCCGCCCTGGTCCGGGACTTCGGGCGCGATGTGGTGCAGCCGGCCGGGGCCGAGGTGAGCGGCCGGAAGCCGAAGTCCTCGCCGTCCCCGTCCGTGAGCGCGTCGTCCGGATCGCGGACCGTCACGCTGCCCGTCACCGCCGTCAACCGCCCCGCCAAGGGGCGCACCGTCCGCGAGCGCGGCTGGCAGCTGGCGCACTGGGCCGTCGCCAACGCCACGGCCCTGCACATCGAGCGGGTCTCGTTCGGCGGGCAGGAGTGGATCGCCGGGAACACCGACAGCCGGTGGCGGACGGCCGGCGGTTCACCGGGCGGCGCCGCCGTCCGAATCGTCACTGGGCAGTAGTACGAGGGTTCACCCGGGCGGGTTAGCGGCGGGCCGGGAAATGCGTGCTGTGCGCAGGTTTTCGTGTCGTCACCTTCATATCCGCCGAAACCCTTGAGGACAAAGGGCCGTAAGGATTCGGCAGACTTTCGGACCGGGGGATTTTTGCCCTGTTTTATCCGCAGCCGATAATGCGACGCATTGCCAACTCTTTACTTTTCGGCTCCGCAACCTTCGCGGGCTTCGAGCGGTAGTCACTGCGTCCGAGCCCGGACGATCAACATTCAGTCGATCAATCAGGAGCATCATGTCCCTCCCCCTGACCCGTCGGATCGCCCGTGCCGCGCTGCTCGTCGCTGCGGGAGCGGCTGCCGGGGTAGGTGCGGCCGGCTCCGCGAGCGCGGCCACGAACGCCCTGCCCGCCACCCCCAACCTCGGCGGACTGACCGCCCTGGACGGGGCGAACGTCGGCAACACCGTCGACGGTGCGACGCAGAACGTCACCAAGGTGGCGGGGACCACCGGTGGCAAGACGGTGGAGAAGGCGGTGCCGGCCGCGGGGCAGACCAGCGGCCAGGCCGTGAAGAAGGCGACGCCCGCGGCGCAGAAGACCGCGGGCGAGGCCGCGGGGTCCGCCGGGGGGCTGCTCGGTGACACGGCCAAGTCCGCGACGAAGGGCGGGCTGCCGACGGACTCGCTGACGAGGGGCGGGCTGCCGTCCGCGCAGACGCTGCCCGTGAAGGGTCTGCCGGTCGGCTGACGCCACCGTCCGTCCCGAAGGGGCCCGGGGTCGATCCCGGGTCCCTTCCGCCGTTGTCAGGCCAGTCGCCCGGTTGCCGCTCGTACGCGTTCGTCGGTCGCCGTCAGTGCGACCCGTACGAACTTCTCCCCCGCCTCGCCGTAGAAGTCGCCCGGCGCCACGAGGATGCCCAGGCCGGCCAGATGGGCCACCGTGTCCCAGCAGGACTCGTCCCTCGTGGCCCACAGGTACAGGCTCGCCTCGCTGTGCTCGATGCGGAAGCCGTGGGACAGAAGGGCCTCGCGGAGGAGGGTGCGGCGGGCCGCGTACCGTTCGCGCTGCTCACGGACGTGGGTGTCGTCGCCCAGGGCCGCCACCACCGCGGCCTGGGTGGGCATGGACGTCATCATGCCGCCGTGCTTGCGGATCTCCAGGAGGGGGGCGAGGACGGCCGGGTCGCCCGCCAGGAAGGCGGCACGGTAGCCGGCCAGGTTGGACCGCTTGGAGAGGGAGTGGACGGCCACGATGCCGTCGTAGGAACCGCCGTTCACGTCCGGGTGGAGGACCGAGACCGGGTCGGCCTCCCAGCCCAGTTCGAGGTAGCACTCGTCGGAGAAGAGCAGGACGCCGTGTTCGCGGGCCCAGGCGACGACGCGGGTCAGCTCGGCCTTCGAGAGGACCTCGCCGGTGGGGTTGGACGGGGAGTTGAGCCAGAGCAGCTTCAGGCCCTCGGGGTCGAGGGCCGTCGGGTCGTCGTAGACCTCGTGGCCCGCGCGGGCCAGGCGGGCGCCCACCTCGTAGGTGGGGTAGGCCAGGCGCGGATGGGCGACCCGGTCGCCGGGGCCGAGGCCCAGCTGGGTCGGGAGCCAGGCGACGAGCTCCTTGGAGCCGACGATCGGCAGGACGTGGCGGTGGGTGACCTCGCGGGCGCCCAGCCGGCGCTCCAGCCAGCCGGTGATCGCGTCGCGCAGGGCCGGGGTGCCCCAGACCGTGGGGTAGCCCGGGGAGTCCGCCGCGTCGATCAGGGCCTTCTGGATCAGGTCGGGGACCGGGTCGACCGGGGTGCCGACGGAGAGGTCGACGATGCCGTCCGGGTGCGCGGCGGCCGTCTTCTTGTACGGCTCCAGCTTGTCCCAGGGGAAGGTGGGCAGACGGTCGGAGACTGCGGACACGGGGCTCTCGCTCACTTTCGGGTCGTACGGCCGTACGGCAACGCCTCGGTCCCGTACGGCGATCAAGGGCTGATCAGGCCGTACGGGACCGAGGCGGCACGGATGCTGCGGGCTCCGGGCCGTCAGGCCTGCGGGGGCAGCGCTGCGATGAAGGGGTGGTCCCGCTCGATCAGGCCCAGCTTGCTCGCGCCGCCCGGGGAGCCGAGCTCGTCGAAGAACTCGACGTTCGCCTTGTAGTAGTCCTTCCACTCCTCCGGAGTGTCGTCCTCGTAGAAGATCGCCTCGACCGGGCAGACCGGCTCACAGGCACCGCAGTCGACGCATTCGTCCGGGTGGATGTACAAGGACCGCTGGCCCTCGTAGATGCAGTCGACCGGGCACTCCTCGATGCACGCCTTGTCCTTGACGTCGACACAAGGCTGCGCAATGACGTAGGTCACGCTGTCGTTCCTCCTCGATAGGGCGCCGGCGGGCCTCCTCAGGCTCCGCCGCCTGGCGCGCGGGAGCGCGGCGTCGTCGATGCCCGCCCCTAGTATCTCCGTTCCTGGGCATGATCCGAACAGGAGGGGTGAACTGACCTGTGGAAATCTCGGCCGGTGGACGTCTCGAGGTCCGCATCACCGCTGCTGACGTGGGGAAACGGGTCTCCGTACGACGCACGACCGAAGGCGGAGTCCCGGGAGAGAAGTTCACCGACACGGTGGGTGTTCTCACATCATGGGACAACGGTGTGTTGCTGATCACACGCAAGAGCGGCGAGAGCGTCCGTATCCCGGAATCCTCGCTGGTCGCGGGGAAGGTGGTGCCGGCCGCTCCGGCCCGGCGCCGGGGTCCCGCCGCCTCCTACGAGGAGCTCGCGCGCGTCGCCACGCGCGCGTGGCGGCCGGTGGAGAGCGAGCCGCTGGGCGAGTGGGAGCTGAGGGCCTCCTCCGGCTTCACCCGGCGGGCGAACTCGGTGCTGCCCCTCGGTGACCCCGGCCTGCCGCTCGACGGGGCACTGGCCGCCGTACGACGCTGGTACGGCGACCGTGGGCTGCCCGCGTACGTCCAGACCGCGACCGGCGGCGCGGGCACCCAGGAGCCGCTCTGTGCCGAGCTGGAGCGGCGCGGCTGGATCCGTGAGGTGACGGCCGAGCTGTGGATCGGGGCGCTGGCGCCGATCGCGGACCGGGACGAGGGCGCCGGGGTCCTGCTGTCGCGGGAGGCCGACGAGGCGTGGCTCGCGCGGTACCGGCGCAAGGGGGTGAGCGAGGTGGCGTTGCGGGTGCTGGGGAGCGGGCCGTCGGTGTGGTTCGCGACCGTGCCGGGGGAAGGAGCGCCCGGAGCGGACTCCCCCGCCGCGATCGGGCGGTGTGTCGTGGACGGGCGGTGGGCCGGGTTCGCCGCGGTCGAGGTGGATCCGGCGGTGCGGCGGCGGGGCCTGGCCACGACCGTGATGGCCGCGCTGGCCCGGCGGGCGCTGGAGGAGGGTGCCTCGGCCGCGTGGCTGCAGGTCGAGGAGGAGAACGCGGGCGCGCGGGCGCTGTACGCCGGGATGGGCTTCGGCGCGCACCACGCGTACCACCACTACCGGGAACCGGCGGCCGTCGCCGGGGGCCGGTAACCGATCGCCGTGAGAGGGCACGACCCAGCTATGCGTCCCCCGTATCCCCCGCCCCCCGAGCGGTCCGCGGAGCTCCGGCAGCGGTTCGCCGAAGAGGCCCGCGCAGAGCGGCCCGACCTGTCCACGCTCTGTCTGCTGGTGGGCGCGGAGGCGGACGGGGCGCTGGACGAGGCGGGCATGGACGCGGCGCAGATGGAGCTGGACCGGCTGGCGGGACGGCTGCCGTTCCGGCCCGGCGGGCCGATGTCCTGGGCGAGGGCGATGCACCATCTGCTGGGCGCCGGGGAAGGGTTCAGCGGCTCCCCCGGCGACTACCAGCGGCTGGAGTCCTCGCTGCTGCACGAGGTGCTGCGGCGGCGGCGCGGGCTGCCGATCCTGCTGTCGGTGGTGTGGATGGAGGTCGCCCGCCGGGCGGGGGCGCCGGTGTACGGCGTCGCGCTGCCGGGGCACTTCGTGGTCGGGTTCGGTCCCGCCCGCCACCCGACCACCGCCCCTCAAGGAGCTTCGCTCAGTGATTTCTTCCAGCAGCAGGTGCTGGCCGATCCGTTCGACGGGGGGCGGGTGCTCAGCGGGGGCGACGCGGAGCTGCTGGTGGCGGGGGCCACGGGGGCGCCGCTGCATCCGTCGATGCTGACACCGGCGGATCCCCTGGACGTGGTGCAGCGGATCCTCAACAACGTGCGGGCGTGGGCCGCGGCTCGCCCCGAGCGGTCGGACGTGGGGCTGTGGGCGGTGGATCTGTCGCTGCTGCTGCCCTCGCACCCGGCCCGCCTGCGGTACGAGCGGGCCCAACTGCTGGTGCAGCGGGGCGAGTTCCTCGACGGGGCGGCCGAACTCGACGCGTACGCCGAGGTGGTGGCGGCCGTGGACGAACCCGCGGCACAACGCGTACGGCGACAGGCCCGGTCGGCGCGGGCCATGCTCAACTAGATGATCGATTCCAAGGGGTCAGTGATCGTAGGCGGTCAGTGAGCGGTAGATCGGCTCTCCGGTCTGGTCGTTGTGCCAGATGGCGGCGGTC